>JAKSCP010000216.1 GCA_022360535.1 Pseudomonadales bacterium
AGAGCTTTCATTGACATCGGATGATCCCGAAGTAATAGCCAGCCCGATTGACGAACAAATCATCGCTAACTACCAGCTTAGAGATATGAATTATCTGGCGCTGGAGCGACTCAAGCAGGACGGTATGGTGCCGCTGCACAAAGTGCGTGGTTTGGTGGATGCCAATCAGATTCCACGCAACTCACACAAGCAGTTTGAGAAGCGGCTAAAGTCGGTGGATGCCAAATTGCAGAAGCACTGGTTATTTAGTTACGCCAATCCGGTGATGAGCAAGTTGGAATTGACACCAACGAAGCTGGATGAGCTCTCAGACGAGGCGCTGTAGACTCTTTTCCAAACGTTCGCTAAAGACTTGCTGCTGTTGTTGGCTTACCGGCCCCAGGCATAGACATTTCATGCGACTTTGTTGCATGAATTTCACATTTCCGTCCCGGTCTTGTTGGCGCTGGCCAAAGCCTTGTTTTAGCTGGCTCAGTTGAATCTCCATTCTTGTCGCCTGGTCTGCTTCCGGCGATTCTGCGCCAGCTCTGATTTCCGCTTCGATGCATAAGAGTTTGAGTTGCTCTGATGCATCATTGGCGGCCGATTGGTAATGGGAGATGTCTTTCGCGCTGCAGAGGAGCTGTGCCCGCTGTTGCAACAAAGAGATGTACTCGGAACCATTGTTTTCAGCCAGTGACTTCCAGTGCTCTGAGTCAAATGAGTTTTGTACGGTTTCCAGGTCCGGCGTCTCACTGGCGAGAACCTTAGTCTCCAATGGGCGTAAATACTCAAGACATCGGTGAATGATATTCAGCAATAGCTGACTCTTCTTGTCCGGTAGTGACTTGATACGCGTATCCAGTTTTCGCTTGTAGTTATTGAATCTATCCCGGTATTTGTTGCGGAACTTGCCATGGATTTTGTCCAGAGCGCTTGCGAATGACTGCTGGATGTCCTGATACCTGGACTTGGATGAACGTAATTCATCGTCATCTAGGGTTGAAATCTTTTCCAATGAGTCCAGTAACTCATCAATGGTTTTTTGTGCCTGCTCGATGTTTGCTTTGCGTTCTGTTTGTTGTTTATCTCTGCCAGCAAAGATCTCATCACAGATTGAACGGAATTTTTCCCAATACTCTTTGTCTTCTTTGTAAGTCGACTGTCCAGCTTGTTTCCATTCCTGCTGCAAGCGTTTGGCTTCGCTCATCGCCTGCTTGCGATCGTCCAGCGATAACAGTCCACGGGCTCTTTCGACAATGTCGGATTTGAGTTTGGCGCTGCTCTTTAGCTTATCTCTGCGCAGTTTGCGCAGTTGGTTAAGCGCGGCGTAGTATCGTTTTTGCAGTGGTTTGATGCGACTTTGTTCAACCGGTGCGTACTTCTTCCATTTTTCCTCGGCAAGCTTCAGTTGCTTATTCAGTTCGGAAGTGGCGGGTTCTTGCTCTCCGTAGCTTTTTGCCAGCACCTCGAGTTCATCACATAGTTCACGGCGGGCTTTCAAATTGCTCGCCATGAGTTGTTTGCGTTGTTTGAAGTATTCTTTGCAGGGTTCGTAGGCAGCGTCAGACGATAGTTTAAACTGCTGCCAGAGTTCCTCATTCTGATTGGATCGACCCAGTTCTTTCCATTCCTTGTGCAATCGGCTGATGTGCTTGCTCTTGTCGCCCGGCTGCATGCGAGACTCCTTGAGCTTGTCCATCTGCTGAATAAGTTCTTTCTTCTTTTCTGTTGCGGCAAATATTTTCCAATCCCGCAGTTCATTGATCTTTGTTTTAAACGCTTGTGTCAGGCCCTGCAGCTCTTGCCGAATACTGCCGTTGGTATTGCTGATATTGCCTTGAATCTTGTCCCAGGTTGGTAACGCATCTATGGACTTGCCCTCGCCAAGTGCCACTTCCAATTGCTGAATGAGGGCCAGCGTCTGTTCTTTTAGCGACACTTGATGTTCTGCGTTGACCGCAAACTTTTGCTGTAATGACTCCCGGATTGTTTCAGCGCTTGTCATTAGTTCCTGTTCTTGTTCACCAATGAACTTGCGAAAGCGATTGAGGTTGTTCTCGATGGTTACAAGGCGGGTCGTATTCTTGGGGCTTAGTTTTTCCAGTTCTGTCTGTAGCCCGGCTAACTCTTTGCTGAGGTCTAAATCGTCAGGCTTTTTCGGGGCTGGCTTCTGTTTGACGGTTTTCTCCGCCGATTGCTCTGGCTGCTCGCCGTCTGCTTCCGGGACCGCGGGAGTAGAGCCTGGATCCACAGACTCTGCTGCGGCAGGAGTAGCCGCTGAGTCGGGCTGGATGTCGGTATCCGCTGCCTGCTCGCTGGTCGATGCCGCTATTTGGGCGTCTTGTTTGGAAGACTCTGCTGCCATTTACTACACTGCCGGGCGGGGGGCTTAACTGCTGCAATCTAAGATAGAGACAGGATTTTAGCAGAACTTCTTCCCGCTGACAGAAAACCGGATATTTCAGGCTCGCCGGGCAAAGGCAGCGGGTATCGCTGGTGTATAATGGCACGCCGGCCCGGCAAACCCGTTCGACTGACTCTCATTTCATGACAAGGACAACTCCGCATGCTCGCGGATGACATCAAGGAAGCTATTCAGGCTGCTTACAGCCAGCTATTGCAATCCCAGGACTTAAAACCCCGTGGCGGTCAGAAACAGATGATCGCGACAATCGCAAATTCTCTGGCCCAGGAAGCGGAGGCGGGCGAAGGGCCAATTTGTGTAGTGGAGGCCGGGACAGGCACTGGGAAAACCCTGGCCTATCTATTGGCTGCCATACCCGTGGCTCAGGCTCGCGGTCTGAAACTCATCGTTGCTACCGCCACAGTTGCGCTGCAAGAGCAGGTAGTCTTGAAGGACATCCCTGAGCTGCTGCAAGGTTCGGACCTCGACTTCAGCTATACCCTGGCCAAGGGGCGCGGTCGTTATGTTTGTCTCGCTCAGCTGGACAACAGATTGCGTCCCAACGACAGCCTGCAGGCCATGTTGGAGCTATACGGTGAGGATTTGCAGGAGCAGGGCGAGTCCGCCACTTTGCTCTATCAGCAAATGCTTGACGCACTGGGAGAGGGCAGTTGGCAGGGGGACCGGGATGACTGGCCCAGCCCTATTAGCGACGTGGAATGGCGTCCTTTAACTGTGGACAATTCTCAGTGTCTGGGGTCACGCTGCAGTTTTTTCCGCCAATGCTGTTTTTTTAAAGGCAGGGAGTCTCTGGAGAAGGCAGACGTCATTGTCACCAATCAAGATTTGGTATTGTCAGATCTGGCACTTGGTGGCGGCGTTATCTTGCCGAACCCGTCAGACAGTCTGTATGTCTTCGATGAAGCGCATCACCTCGCTATTAAAAGCAACAATCATTTCTCAAACTTTGCCCGAGTCAGAAGCACCTTAAACTGGTTAGATCGGGTGCAGGACTTTATCGGCAGGTTGGATAAGGAAGACATTGTTGGAACAGAGCACAGCCAGCAACTGAAACCGCTTCGCAAACAGTGTCAGGAGGGTTTGGAGGAACTTTGGGCGCTCCTGCAGCAGATCGTTAATGAACAGCCGGAGCTTGATAGCTATGGCACTCAGTCCCAATTCCCCTTTGAGCTTGGCAGAGTTCCAGAGCCGGTACAAACAGTGACCAGCAATCTCGCTCTTGCTTTTCAGCAACTCTGTAATCTTCTTCAGATGGCAGCGGATGATCTGGCCGGACTGGCGGAAGAAGCGCCAGATGCCGAACTGAAAGACAAGGCTGAGCAATGGTTTCCCCTGGCAGGCTCGCTTAAAAATCGCGGTGAGGCCACTCTGGCCCTTTTGCTCAGCTTTGCCAAAGAAGATGCAGAGTCGGAGCCGCCTACCGCCCGTTGGTTAACTATCAGTGACCAGGAAGGTGATTCTGATATCGGGCTTTCCGTAAGCCCGGTGTTAGCAGCCAGCAATTTGCAGGAAACTCTATGGTCTGAATGTGCCGGTGCGGTCATGACATCCGCAACACTTTCCGCGCTTGGAAAATTCGATGTCCTGGCAATGCGTGCTGGGTTACCGGAGCGTACCAGCTACCTCAGTATTCCCAGTCCGTTTAACTTTACTGAAGCAGCAGGCTTGTACATACCACGGCTAAACTGTGATCCAACTGACCCTGAATCTCACACCGCGGCTATCGTCAAGGCGCTCCCCCAACTCCTACCTTCCCCTGTTGCTGCCCTGATGCTCTTCTCAAGTCGTCGACAGATGCAAGATGTGCTCGCTGAGTTGCCGGAGAAGCTGGCGGAAATGGTACTGTGCCAGGACGATTACCAGAAAGCGCAGTTGCTAAAGTACCACCGCCAACGTATTGATGACGGCAAGGACAGTCTGATCTTTGGCTTGGCGAGTTTCGCCGAAGGCGTGGACTTACCTGGTAAATACTGCACCCATGTACTGATTGCGAAGATTCCTTTCGCGGTGCCTAACGATCCGGTGGCAATGACTTTGGCTGAATGGGTGGAGCAACAAGGTAAGAACCCGTTTACTGCGCTCTCGGTGCCTGACGCTGCTTTCAGACTAGTGCAATCCAGCGGCAGGTTGTTGCGCAGTGAAACCGACTCTGGACGCATTACGCTTTTTGATGAACGCATCGTGCAGAAGTTTTATGGCAAACAGATCCTGGATTCTTTGCCACCTTACCGTAGAGAAGTGTTTACTGAAGAGTATTAGGAATCAGCATTATTTCTGGTTGCGCAGGTGGTTGAAGAAGTAACCAGCACCGGCTCCCAGAATGGCCCCGCCAAGAGCGGAGAAGAGCACGCTGTCAAACACAGGGCCTAATCCCACACCGATAAATAGCCCGACGGTGATGCATAGTATGTAGGTTTCTTTTTGGACCTGCTTTTTGTTTTTCTTTTTGGACATTGTGTTTAAGCGCTACTAGCGTTTGGGTCCTCGTGCTAAATCCTTTAGTTAACCCTTCTTATTGAATAGATATAGGGACTGCTGGGATCGAAACTGCCTGGATCAACCGCCGTGGTCCCGATACTGACTGCGATTTCCATGCCTTCAACGACTTGACCAATGACAGTATGACGCCCATTGAGCCATTCCGCATCAGTTAACGCGATAAAGAATTCGGGACCATTGCGATTGGGTCCATCGTTCGCCAGCGCCAGTGTGCCTCTGGTAATACCACGGGTCGGAAAAAGGTTCTGATAGGCGAAGCCTTCATACTCGTAGAGTCGCATCACGGTCAGCGATTGCAAGCTCGCTACGATTTGTGACTGTTGCTCTTCGACTTCATTCAGTGTGCCGATATTGAGTTCTGAATAGAGAGGCGTTAGAACTCTGTCAGCAAAATCTTCTTGATTAGTGACATTAAGAATGGGATTGATGGATCCGTCTTCGGCTAACACAGGTAATCGATCCAGGCCCAGGGCATTGGCATTGATTTCGTCTGCCAATACTTCTTCGGGCATGCCCAGAGGATGGTAGTGTGGCGAACCGCCCTGAATTACAAATCCTGGAATCACGCGATGAAAACGCATCCCGTCATAGTAGCGTGGGCTGTAACTGGCATTGGAAATCGGATCGAGAAACGACAATTCACCCTCGGCTAGTGCCATGAAGTTTCTGACGTTTTCAGGTGCTTCGTTGGGAAACAATTCCAGATATAAGCTGCCCCGAGAACTGGTAATCATGAACAGTGGATTGGATTGATCTTCCATTGCCTCGCGTGCGCTATTTAGATCAGCACGAAGCGCACCACCACACTGTATGGCAAACAACAATATCGCGGCGTGCAGTAATCGCCAGTTGTGGGAACGAGATATCATCGAGTGGATTGGTCGCCTGGGTAATGATGCATGGCTGGGATTTTAGGGCTTAGTCTGGGCTCGGGCAATAATGCAATTCAGGGAGCCAGGGTCAGTAAGCGTATTTGGTTTGCATACGTTGGAGCTCTTCTGGCGTGTCTACATCGGAGAGAATGGCGCTATCGTCGCAAGGCAAACGAGTCACCCGGTCCGGGTGTTGGCGCACGACTGGTCGGCCTCCGGCGTCACCGGAAAGTTTGCCCAGTTCGGGGTAGAAAGCAGATCCAAACGCAACCGGGTTGCCAGGTTGATCCTGGAAACAGGGGATGATTATTGAGTTGGTATCTGCCGCCGCGACTATCTGCTGGTAGGTACTGGTCTGGATAAATGGCATGTCGGAGAGACAGACCAGGCACACATCCCAGCCGCGCTGTTGAGCTTGGTCAATGCCAAATGCCAGGCTGGCGCCCATGCCCCGTTCGGCTTGTTCGAAGACAAGCACTTCCGTACCGCATTGAGTCAGTTCGTCAGCGAGTTCCGGCCGGGTGATTACCAGTGTCTCCGATACCGAAGTGCTAACCCGCTCCAACGTGTGCGAGAAAACTGATCGACCATCAGTCAACTTGGCCAATAGCTTGGCGCTGCCAAAGCGTTTACTGAACCCAGCAGCTAATAGTAGAGCGCCCACACGATGAACCATACTGCGATTGTAGTTGTCGGGAAGACGAGATGCATCGTCTATTTGCTAAAGAGTGGTGGAAACTGTTGGGGGAGGGAAAAATACAAGGGCCTGAGAGGATAAAGGATCAGGCCCTTGTTAGTGCTTAGTGCAAAGTTTTTGTGCTCTTGCGGACCGGATCTGCTTCCTGTTGCTTAATCTCTACGACAAAGCTTTCTTTATTCTCAACCTTGCTCTCAGATTTGCTGGATGCAGACTTACCCTTTTCTGCAATAGCGGCTTCAGCAGCAGCTCGACGTGCTTCCTCTTCCTTCTGAGCTTCCGCTTGTGCCTTAAGTTGCTCGCTCAGATGTTGGCGCAGACGATTCACCACACTGGTCATGACTTCTATGGTCTGACTCAATTGGTCGAGAGTGAGTAAGGTTCTCTCCGGATCGTTCTCTGTCTGTTTCTCTTCGCTCATTGTCCGTGCTCCACTGGCATGCCACTGCATTGAATGGTGTTACTAAATCCGTTTAGTCCCAGGTCAGTGCGCCTCCTGTTTGATACTCGATTACGCGAGTTTCGAAGAAGTTCTTTTCCTTGCGCAGATCCATGATCTCGGACATCCATGGAAAGGGATTGGTTACACCCTGAAATTGCTCAGGGAGACCGATTTGCACCAGACGACGGTTGGCGATGAATTGTAGGTACTCTTCCATCATTGCCGCATTCATACCCAAAACACCACGAGGCATTGTGTCTCTGGCGTATTCGATCTCCAATTGGGTGGCCTGAAGAATCATTTGGGTAGCCTGTTCCTTCATCTCATCAGTCCACAGGTGAGGATTTTCCAATTTGATCTGATTGATCATGTCGATACCGAAATTCAGATGCATGGACTCATCACGCAAGATGTATTGGAACTGCTCTGAAGTGCCGGTCATCTTATTGCGCCTTCCCATAGACAGAATCTGAGTAAAGCCACAATAAAAGAAGATTCCCTCTAAACAACAATAGAAGGCGATCAGGTTTTTCAGCAAATCCTGATCAGTTTCCACTGTGCCAGTCTTGAAGTTTGGATCGCTCAGAGACTGTGTGTACTTGAGTCCCCAGGAGGCCTTTTTAGCCACTGAGGGAATCTCGTGGTACATGTTGAAGATTTCTCCTTCATCCATGCCCAGTGATTCAATGCAGTACTGATACGCATGGGTGTGGATGGCTTCTTCAAATGCTTGTCTGAGAATGTACTGGCGACATTCTGGATTGGTGATCAAGCGATAGATGGCGAGTACCAGGTTATTGGCAACCAGAGAATCGGCGGTAGCAAAAAAACCCAGGTTGCGCTTGACGATGAGTCTCTCATCATCGGTTAAACCACCCGGAGTCTTCCACAAAGAGATATCCGCATTCATGTTAATTTCCTGCGGCATCCAATGGTTGGCGCAACCATCAAGGTACTTCTGCCATGCCCAATCGTATTTAAACGGCACCAATTGGTTCAGGTCAGCCCGGCAATTGATCATGCGCTTGTCATCGACTTTGACGCGAGTGGCGGTACCTTCCAGTTCTTCCAGGCCGGCACTGACATCCAATTCCTTCAAGTCGCTAATAGCCTGTTGCAATGCACTTGCGTTGGCTCTTTCATCGCCTGCTTCGACGCCGGACTCAAACTGCGGTTCAGCGGTAGCAGGAGCGGCTACTTCAGGTGTCGGTGGCTTTTCCACCGCAGTCACTTCTGCTGGTTTATTAACGGCAGGCTTTACAGCGGGAGTGGGAGTTTCCTCTTGATTGAACTCATCCCAAGACAACATATTTCTACCCCTTAAAATTCATGTTTTAGTAACGATTATCGTTATTGCTTTGGCTCTGTTTCTCTCACCCTATTGGCAAGCTTCACAATCTGGATCATCGATGGAGCAGGCCATCGGTACGGCGGCAGCTTCAGCTGAAGCCGATACCTTATTCAGGCTGGTATCCGAAACCGTTGATTTCTCAGTTGTGGTCGCTGCTAGAGCTCGCAGGTAATAAGTGGTTTTCAAACCGCGTAGCCAGGCCATACGATAAGTGATATCGAGTTTCTTGCCGCTTGCTCCCGCTACATAAAGGTTCAAAGACTGAGCCTGGTCGATCCATTTCTGGCGACGGCTGGCGGCATCAACCAACCAGCGTGGCTCAACTTCGAAGGCGGTGGCGTAGATGTGCTTGATGTCATCAGGTACACGATCGATGCGTTGCACACTGCCTTCGTAGTATTTCAAATCATTAACCATCACCTCATCCCAGAGATCTTGTTTCTTCAGGTCTTCCACAAGGTAAGGGTTCACCACTGTGAATTCTCCAGAGAGATTGGATTTCACATAGAGGTTTTGGTAAGTCGGTTCGATGGACTGTGATACACCACAGATGTTGGCGATGGTCGCAGTCGGTGCAATGGCAAGGCAGTTGGAGTTACGCATACCGTGCTGCTTGATACGCTCTCGCAAACTCGCCCAGTCCAGGCGCTGGTCCATGTTCACATCGAAGTAGTCTTCGCCACGTGCTTCTTTTAGTTTCTGCAAGGAATCGATGGGCAGAATGCCTTGATCCCACAGTGAGCCTTCGTAGGATTCGTACTTACCACGCTCCTGCGCCAATTCGTTGGATGCAGAAAGCGCGTAGTAGCTGATCATCTCCATGGAGACATCGGCAAACTCCACCGCCAGGTCGGAAGAGTAGGGGATACGTTGCTTGTACAGAGCATCCTGAAAACCCATTACACCCATACCAACCGGACGATGTTTCAGGTTTGAGTTCTTCGCCTGATCCACGGAGTAGTAATTAATGTCGATCACGTTGTCCAACATGCGGATCGCCGTGGTGATCGTCTTCTTCAGTTTTTCCTGATCGAGACCGTTTTCATCCACGTGGTTAACCAGGTTGACAGAACCCAGGTTGCATACTGCAATCTCGTCCTGACTGGTATTGAGAGTAATCTCGGTACAGAGATTTGAAGAGTGCACAGTTCCCACGTGCTGCTGTGGCGAACGGGTATTGCAGGTATCCTTAAAAGTAATCCAGGGATGACCAGTCTCAAACAACATGGAGATCATCTTGCGCCAGAGATCGGCGGCGCGCACAGTCTTGTAGGGTTTGATTTCACCTGCAGCTGCTTTGCGCTCATAGTCTTCATAGGCTGCTTCAAAAGCTTCGCCATGGAGATCGTGGAGTTCTGGCACAGTGTTTGGTGAAAACAGTGTCCATTCCTGATCATTGAAGACTCGCTTCATGAACAGATCGGGAATCCAGTTCGCAGTGTTCATGTCATGAGCACGACGGCGGTCGTCACCAGTGTTCTTACGCAGCTCCAGGAATTCTTCGATGTCCAGATGCCAGGTTTCCAAATAGGAACATACGGCACCTTTGCGCTTTCCGCCCTGGTTGACTGCGACTGCGGTGTCGTTAACCACTTTCAAAAATGGCACAACACCTTGCGATTTGCCGTTAGTGCCTTTGATATGAGCACCTAGTGCACGCACGGGAGTCCAGTCATTACCAAGACCGCCCGCCCATTTGGACAACATGGCATTGTCGCGAATGGCTGAATAAATGCCGAAGAGGTCGTCAGGCACTGTGGTCAGGAAACAGGAAGACAACTGCGGACGCAGAGTGCCCGAGTTAAACAATTGTGGTGTCGATGTCATGTAGTCGAAGCTGGAGAGCAGGTCATAGAACTCGATAGCTCTGGCTTCTTTATCATCTTCTTCAGCAGCTAATCCCATGGCTACACGCATGAAGAAGACCTGCGGTAATTCGAATCGGACACCTTCGCTGTGTATGAAGTAGCGATCGTAGAGTGTTTGCAATCCGAGATAGGTGAATTGTTGATCCCGTTCAGCTTTCAGGGCCTGTCCCAACACGTCCATGTTGTATTCCAACAGGTGGTCGGATAGCAGTCCCAACTCCACACCTTTCTCTATATAAGGTTTGAGAGTCGCGGCGTAACGGTAGTGCATTTCCGATTGGGTGGCTGCGTCGGTAATACCGAGGAAGCTCAGCGCCTCGGATCGCAAGGTATCCATTAGCAGCCGCGCAGTCACGTAGGAGTAATTAGGATCTTTCTCAACCATGGTGCGTGCGGTCATCACCAGAGACGTGCGCACGTCTTCCATCTTTACTCCTGGGTAAAGGTTTTTCAGTGTTTCATCGTAAATGCTGTCGGCAGAAACATCGGTTAATCCTTCGCAGGCTTCATCGATGATGGTGCGGAGGCGCTGGGTATCGAGAGGGCCCTGATGGCCATCTTCGAAAGTAACGCTGATCGCCGGCTCTTCTGCGCGACGGGTTTCCTGTTTTTGCTGGCGCACCCGCGAACGCTCTGCGCGATAGATGACGTAGCTGCGCGCGATTTTATGCTCACCAGTACGCATCAAGGCCAGTTCTACCTGGTCCTGAATATCTTCAATGTGAATCGTGCCGCCGGAAGGCATGCGACGTCTGAAAATGTCAGAAATTTGTGAAGAGAGTTGCGCCACGGATTCGTGAATTCGAGTGGACGCGGCGGCATTACCACCTTCTACCGCTAGGTAGGCTTTGGTAATGGCGACGGAAATTTTCGATTCGTCATAGGCGACGACGGCACCGTTACGCTTGATTACTCTGAGTTGGCCGGGGGCGGTAGATACTAATGAGGGAGATTCTTCATTGCTGGACGCGGCGGCGTGCGGAGAGTCACCCCTACGTTGAACATCAGTCTGCATTTAGTTATTACTCCAGAATTTGGTTTTACTACAGGCCTCGCTGGCCTATTTATTGTTTAGTCGTGCTGTGGCTTTCACTCAATGCCCTTGAGGTTGAGGAGCCCGCTTTTTGTTGCTGAATTGAGAGGCGTCTCGTGCTTGTAAGTGCACTTGTTGAGGCGCTTGATTCTGCTATTCAGCGTTTTTTTCAGCGAGTCGAACCCCGTCTGGCAATATCCGAAGGCGCAATCCCATCCCTTGGACTGAGCTGCGGCTGCCAGGCAGCGTTCAAGCCATATACTATATATTGTGTTTTTGCGGCTGGACTTTAACGTTTTTTTCTCGGAAATCGAGATTTCTGGTATTTGCCAGATACAGTCCTGAAAATCGGTGTTCCAAACCAGATTTCCATCAAGCGCTATTCTTCTTATTTGCTCGATTCGCTCCAAGATGAACGATCGGAGTGTCCCAGTTTCAGGACTGGTTGCGCACTAAGACGAGCCCTTGATTTATGCTCAACTAATACAACATATAGACAAGTCATAAATAGGCTACACAAGATAATGCGGTTACCGGCTTTATGCAAGGGTTTTTCCTGTGGGTTAGCTGTGAGTAAAATGTGGGGATAACTGGACAGGCCCCAGGCATGGCGGGCGCTTCAGAAGGAGTAGAACTGGTCTGGGGAATTACCCATTAAATTCGTGATAAAAGACTCCCAAAACAGCACACTTTTGCGCAATAATTAGGCGATATTTGCCAACACTATATGTAGTAGTGGTAAAACTACTGTAAAAACCGCAAATTTAAAGGGATAACAGGTATTCGAGCAAAGCCTTCTGCGAGTGCATTCGGTTCTCCGCCTCATCCCATACCACGGTATCCTCGGCGTCCAGTATTTCAGCGCTCACTTCCTCACCCCGGTGCGCTGGCAGGCAGTGCATGAACAGAGCCTTGTCAGCCGCGTGCGACATCAGCTCGTTATCCACCTGGAAACCAGCAAATGCCAGCTCCCGTTGTGACTGTTCCCGCTCCTGCCCCATTGAAGCCC
>JAKSCP010000261.1 GCA_022360535.1 Pseudomonadales bacterium
AAGACTCACCGATTGCACACCGGCAATGCCCAGGAGACCGAATGAAAGCACCAATAAGGAAACCAGCACTTCCATTAATGTTGTGCCAGTTTCCAGATATAGCCGCTGTCTATGAATTTTGCGCCGCATTAGCAAGCTGCTCCTTCAACACGACGCCCTCTTCCCGAGGGGCCGATTTCTATGCAACGTGTGTTGTCTACGCTGCCACTGGCAGGCGTGACAGTAAACTGTTGAGTGCCACCGGTGGAACTGAAACCCAGATCGTTGTAGGAAAACATGTTCACCGTAAAGGCGCCGGTGCTGCCTGCACCCAGAGTGTCGAACACGCGGATGACCTCGTCACCGCCATCAACAGAACCTCCTGCCCCATTAGCATCGCCATTGTTATCAACGAAAACAATCCAGCCCTCGGTCCAGTTAGCCGCATCGCAATCCGCACCATCACTGCTGGCGCAGATGGAAACATCCTGACCCCGTTTAATGGCCTCACTGCGCGCCAGATTCAGGGTAGTTAGCATGACCTTGATCTGAGAGTTGGTGTTGGCCGCTTCCACAGTGTCGGTGAATCCAGGCAATGCGAGTCCGATGAGGATGCCTAGAATGGCAACCACAAATAGTAGCTCTATCAAAGAAAAGCCCTTGATTTTGCTAGTGTTTTTTCGCATTTGCTAACCTTTTACCAGTCCTATCGGACCGTTGCTAGTCACTCAGAGTCGAATTCGAATATGGCCATGAATCCGTCTGAATCGCCCGGAATTCCTATACTTTGTCGGACTATGAGTCAGGAATTCAATCATTTTCTGGGTCCAGCTGGGACAACCTTACTGTACTGACCTGCCAGTACCGTGAAATAGCGCGTAAATTGGGGATTTGCAGGAGATTCGATGCCGAGTTTGTGACAGGATTCACATCGCTGTAGGCAAAAATCTCGAGTTCAGCAGAAATCTCCACCTGGCCCCGAAAGTGTAGCGCTATCAGCAGCTTGGGAAAAGAATCAGGAAGTCATAGTTAAGGTCATAGTTAAGGGAGTTCGCCCGCCAAAATAACGGGATTTTTAACCATGGAACTGGATATTGCTGCTGTCGCCCTGCTAACCCTTACTGGATTCCTGGCGGGTTGGATAAATACCCTTGCCGGAGGCGGCTCCAATCTCACCCTTCCCGCCTTGATGATACTCGGTATGCCAGCCGATGTGGCCAATGCGACTAATCGAGTAGCAGTCTTGATGCAGTGCATAGTTGGGGTCGCCGGCTTCGACAAACACGATTCCCTGGACCGACCCGCCATTGTGCCTATCCTGATTCCAACTATTACCGGTGGCGCGGTTGGTGCCTTAGGCGCAGCCCTGATGCCAAACCTGTATCTGAAACCGGTGCTTCTGCTCACCATTCTGACGATGTCTGTGGTGATATTGCTGAAACCGAGCGTAATCTCTCCTCCCCCTGGCACTCCAACCATGTCACCCAAGGAGAACAGGCAGGCCTGGTGGGGGCTGTTTGCGGCTGGCATCTATGGTGGTTTTGTACAGGCCGGGGTGGGATTCATCTTGCTCGCCGCTCTGGCCGGCGGCCTGCGCTATGATCTGGTGCGGGCTAACGCCCTGAAAATGACTTGTGCCCTGGCGTTTACCGCAGTGGCCTTATTGGTGTTCCTGGCATTTGGCCAGATTCGTTGGCTGCCCGGACTGATAGTGGCTGTCGGCACCATGGCCGGCGCCCATCTGGCGGTGAAATTCGCCGTCAGAGCTGCACCGGAAACAATTAAGTGGTTTTTGTTTGTGATGACCTTATGCGCCGTTGCCGGCGGATTCCTTTTATAGATCAACTCTAGTTCAGCTATAGATCAGCAAAAACTATTACTCCGATAGTGCAGTCTAGGGAAATTCTATTTCGATAGCTGCCCCACCCAGTTCCGAACTCAACACTCTAATCTCACCGCTATAACTCTCCACGATGTCTGTAACCACTGCCAACCCAATCCCCTGGCCTTGTGCCAGAGTGTCGGCCCGTGCGCCTCTTTGCAGCACGTACTCCAGTTTCTCATTAGGGATGCCTTGACCATCATCTTCGATACGGATCAGCACACCGGAACCTTTATCCCCTGCAGGTCGTGCTTCGACTCTGATATTGTTGTTGCCGTATTTGAACGCATTGTCTAAAACATTTCCCAACAGCTCCAGCAAATCTCTCTCGTCACCAGAAAAGAGAATCGAGTTGTTCAGTTTAGTCTCGACCTTAATTTCTTTTTCGACATAGACCTTCTGCAATGCCGCTACGACCTTTTCAATCGCCGCTGCTATATTCGCGTGGCGCGCCAGCGTACTGGTCTGATTAGACTGCACTGCTCGCTGCAATTGATAAGTGACAATCTGGTTCATGCGATCCAGTTGATCGCTGACTGCTGCAATTTTTTCCGTGACGCCAGATTCTGCTTTTTCCGGGGAGCGAATTTCCGGAAGGATGCCTGACACCACTGCCAATGGAGTCTTAAGACTATGGGCGAGATCGCCCAATGTGGTTCGATAACGCTGTTGTTGTTTACGTTCCGATTCAATGAGCAAATTGAGGTTTGCCGTGACGCCTTGCAGCTCTTGCGGGTAGTCGCTCTCCAACTTATCCGTCTCCCCGCTCTCGATTCGCTTCAGATCGCCAGCCATGCGGCTAAGTGGTGACAGCCCCCAACGCAGCAACAGAAGCTGCATAAATAGCAACAGCACCGCTGCACCACCCAACCAAAACCACAGGTTGGTTCTGAAGTCGGCGATTTCAGCATAGTAAGGTTCCGCGTCTTCGATAACTGAGAAGCTGTATTCACTGATGCCGTCTTCCCACAGTATGCCGTAACTCAAGCGGAAAAAAGTCCGTTCGCCACCAGCCATGCGCTCGAAACTGGTTTCCCCAACACTGACCCGTTCACGCAAGAAATCGATCGAGGGGGGCGTGAACGTGCTGGCAGAATCGCTGCGCCAAAGCTCACCTTCACTGCTACTGCTTATGTAACCATAGAGACCGGAATTAAGATTGCTGAACCTGGGCTCCTGCAAGTCTTCCAGAAAGTAAAATTCGCCATCCTGCTCATCAGCCGCACCCAGTAACAGATAAATCTGCACCTGTAAGCGATCGACCGCCCCTGCTTCCACACTGGAGCCAAAGGCTCGATCAACCACGATGCCGGTCAAACCAAGGAAAACAAAGAGTAGAACGCTAAAGGCTAGCAGCAGCCTCGACTGCAGCGAATAAGTGGGGATCCCGGACGGTGTGGTCATGAACGCAGGCCGGACTGGTTAGTCTCAGGCCTCAGCGAGACTGAAGCGATAACCCTGCCCCCTAACAGTCTCTATAGGTTTGAGGGTTTGTTCTGGATCCAGTTTTTGGCGCAGGCGGCGCACGAACACCTCCAAAACATTGCTGTCTCTATCGTAGTCCTGGGCATACAGATGTTCAGTCAATTCGGTTTTGGAGATGACCTGACCTGGATGCAACATGAGGTACTCCAGCATCTTGTATTCGTAGGCGGTGAGGTCCACCACGTTGTCATTAACAGTGAGACGCTTGGCTGTGATATCGAGACTGAGAGGACCGAACTCCAGTTTCGGTTTGGAAAAGCCCGCCGCCCTTCGCAACAAGGCATTTAATCGGGCGACAATCTCTTCCATCTGAAAAGGTTTGACCACGTAGTCGTCAGCACCAGCGTCGAGACCCTCGACCTTGTCTTGCCAGTCACCACGAGCGGTCAGAATAAGAATAGGAAATTGTTTGTCATCGGCCCTGATCTGCTTAATAAGCGATATACCGTCGATTTCCGGCAGGCCTAAATCAATAATGCCGGCGTCGTAGCTGAATTCAGAAGCGTAATAAAGACCGGATTTACCATCTTCTGCGGCATCGACAACATAGCCTTCCTTGCTCAAGCCCTGCTCGAGTTGCTGTCGCAGCAAACTCTCATCTTCAACTACCAACAGACGCATTGTTCAGTCCTCCAGCCAACTCCGCAAGGGCCTGCTAAGCACCACCGCTCACTTCACCGGTGATCGCATGCACGAATACTGTAAACACCTTGCCTTCATTTTCCATGCGTATCTGGTAGCGTTGATTTGGGCCTTCGCCTACCACACTTATGCGTAGAATATTGCCGGCAAATCGCTGTCGCGCGAGATTAACGGCTTGTTGCCTATTGATTCGCGTATTGGCCTGTGGACCTCTGAGATCACGCAGTGGATTAGCTCGATCCAGTTGATTCTGTTCCACCTGGTTAGGGATGTCCTGCGACCACGCAGGATAAACTGGGCTTAATACGAGTAAGCCAGTCAATAGTGCCCTACCAAATGTATTCAACTTCCACCTCATGAACCTGTGTTTCCACCTGTTACATGAAGTGGAAACACAGACAGAAATTATAAAACGGGCTGCACGCTCACCCTCAGCCTGATCTGATCGCCTGGATCAGAATCGGTGCGAATTGTTCGTTCTTCCCCGTTGTAGAGATAGGTAACTTGATAGCCTACTAGCCGTTCTTCTTCACGCTGCTCATAAGCTGTCTCGCAGCGTTGTACCGTCTCATATTCGCGGATGGCGGAGCGATTACCGTTCCGCACTATATCACGTCCAATAGAGTGGCCCAACACAGCGCCGACCACGGCGCCTACTCGCTTGTTGCTCTTGCCATTACCAACCGCATTACCAATTGCGCCGCCAATTATAGTGCTCACTAAAACAGGAGTATTTGAGCCACGTCGTGATGGGTAGCGATCAATAACCACTTCCTCTTCCCAGCATTGTTCATAGGGCTCGGAGATCTCCACTATCTGATAGAGTGGCCGCGATTCGACGACTGGCGCATATTCATAACTGGTTTCTGCTGCCAGGCCCGTACTGAACAGGGCGCAACTTGCTGCAAACAGAATGCTTGGTTTGTTCATTGTTAGTTACCTCACTCAAACAACAGAACAGATTTAAAAAGTGCCGCCACCTCTGAGACAACTGAACACTTCTTGCTATTTCAGGATTGCAATTTAACAGGGTCAAGCTGAATCGAAACTTAAGAAAAGCCGGTTTTTTGCGGTGTTCCAGAGCCAGTCGAAATCAATAGTGAGGAGGTTTTTCATCGAGCTGGGCACCCTCTCCATGGTCCATTCTCTCTGAGACCTCCAGCAAGCGCTCCTGCATCATCTGTAACAACTTTTGTTGGTCGTCGAGCTGTAATTGTTGGCGTGCCACAACATCATTCAGTTTCTGTAGGAGATCGTCCAGGAAGCTGTAGCGTGACTCCAAGTCCAGTAACTTGTTTTCAAATTCATTCATTGATTCAGTCTCAGTGATAGGGGCTGGCGGGATACAACTTTACATTGTTTTTACCGCGTTCTGGGTGGGAGATACGACCAATAACTTACGTATTTTTGGCTTGACCCCAGGTACTGTTCAACAAAGCTGTTGCGGCGGCGATATTCAGTTACACTGTCGAACTACAAATTACGGCTTACTGCGGCCAAATCTGACAACCAAGGATGCTGTCAATGATGGAAAAAGCACCGATCAATTGGACCAATATGCTGCTCTTCAGTATTACACCAGCAGCGGCTGTCACCCTGGTTCCTCTGTACGGCTACTTTTACGGCTACGACCTCTATGAATGGCTAGTATTCGTAGCGATGATGGGATTTTGTGGTCTGTCGATCACTGCGGGCTATCACCGCATGTGGTCGCATAAGACCTACAAAGCCCATCCTGTTCTGCGCTTCATTTATGCGCTGGGTGGTGCTTGCGCGTTGCAAAATGATGTTATGCACTGGGCTTCTGGTCATCGTCGCCATCATCAGTTCGTTGACAATGACGAGCACGATCCTTACTCAGCCAGTCGTGGTTTCTGGTTTTCCCATATCGGTTGGATATTGCGCGACTACAAAAGCGGCAGGACAGACTTCTCAAACATCAAAGATATTCAGCAAGATCCAATCGCGGTTTGGCAGCATAAGCACTATTTAAAGCTCGTGTTGTTGACCAATATTGGCCTGCCTGCCTTACTGGGATACCTCCACGGTGATGTTATCGCCAGCCTGCTATTGGCAGGACTGCTGCGCCTGGTGCTCAGTCAGCACGTCACCTATCTCATTAACTCGATTGCACATATGTGGGGCCGGCAAACTTACAGCGACCAGAGTTCAGCCAGAGACAATCCTGTGCTGGCACTGATTACCTATGGCGAGGGTTACCACAATTTTCACCACACGTTCCAATGGGATTACCGCAATGGTGTGCGCTGGTGGCATTTCGATCCGACCAAATGGATGATTCGCATGCTGTCATGGGTCGGTCTGACTCGCGACCTAAAACGTACTAATCCTGCCCAGGTCGAGACAGCGCGTCTGAAGATGCAATATCAACAAGCCACGGCCCGTCTCGAAGACAACAACCTTCCAGAGCATTGGCGGGAAAAACTGGAGCAGGAATACGAACAGTTTCTTAAGCTATTGCAGCAATGGAACGAACAGCGTCAGGCCTGGTATGAAGCAAAAGGCAAACGCATTCAGGAGACACTGGCCCACTGGGAACGCATCCAGGTTCGGGACAGATATCGAGAGCTGCAGTTTCAGGTCAAAGTTCAAAAACGGCGCTGGCGAGAGATGCTGAGGAACCTCAGTGACCCATTGTTGCTACCCGCCTGACCTGGGCGATGCGTGTAGACGGATTTTCAGTCTCTACGTTATAGTGACTGAATGGTGACTGAGTCTGAAACAAAACCCTGAAGTAGCGGGTCTCAAACAGAACAGCGGATGCCGATAGTCAGGATATCAGCCGACCACCGGCCCGCGAGTGAGTGAGAATGAGCAATTGTGAGCAATTGAACGGAACCCGGGTTCCCTGACGTAGATAACAGCAGTTTCGAGCAAATTCACACAATCACTCTCTAACTAGGACTAAAATGTAATGAATATGAACCAAGGCGTGAAAGTTTTCTTAGCACTTTTTGCGGGTTTACTGCTGAACTCTGCTGCGGCAGTGGAAGAAGGGGATCAGGTTCCCCAACTGACGCTACCCTCTATCTATGCCGATCGTCCGGACATTTCTCTGCCTGCATTGGAAGGCAAAACTCTGTATGTAGATTTCTGGGCCTCCTGGTGCGCCCCCTGTCTCACATCCCTCCCTCTTTACAATGAGATGTACCATAAATACAAAGATCAGGGACTGGAAGTAATCGCCATCAGCGTGGACAATCCTGCTGAGGATGGTCTGGACTTCCTGGAAGACACACCTTTGGATTTCCTCATCCCATCTGACCCAGAAGGAAATGCAGCAGAAGCGTTCGGTGTGATTGGCATGCCCTCTTCTTACCTTATAAGCCCCGATGGCGAAGTGAAGTTGGTACATATGGGATTCCGCAATGGCGACATGGAACATATCGAAGCCGCAATCATTGAAAACCTGCCTTAGCAATCCAATGACTAGCAAACGTATCCTCTTACTTGTCCTCTGCTCCGGCATCCTGATGACTGGTTGCACCCAGGTGCGGCCCTGGGAAAGAGGCTATCTGGCGCGGGATGAAATGCTGTGGGATGCCGATGCGCTGGAACGCCAGCTGAACGACCACATATTTTTTAGTAAAGAAGCTTCATCCGGTGGCAGCAGCGCTGCCGGCGGTGGCTGTGGCTGCAATTAGCCAGCAATCCTGTTGGCGTAAAGCTGTCCTGCTGTGAAACGCAAACCCTCTCGCAGTCTCATCGCTCTCTCTACCACGGCGCTGGCGTTACCGGGTATTTCCAGCGCTGATGCGCCACCAACAGAAAGCACTGTCTCCTACAAGATTTCCAACTACAAAGAAGATGACCTGAGCCGTGAGCAGGTGCCCTTTGGCGAATTGGGCCGTTATGACATCGACGTCCATCAATTTCAGTACGTCTCTCCCCTCGGCAGAAATTTTTCCCTTTCCGTTGATGCCAACTACGAAAACATGAGCGGTGCATCACCCTGGTTTTCTACTGCCAATGCCAATGGCGATCCGGTAATCAACATGAGTGGTGCCAGTGGTATTCGTGACCGCCGTTCTGAAGTCAGCGTCGGTGCTCGCTACTACATGGAGAATGGCAACTTTGGTGGTTACGTTGGCTACTCGGAAGAAGACGACTACCGCTCCTCCTATATCGGAGTGAGTGGGGAAATAGGTTTTAATAATGACCTAACCCGTTTCTCCTACGGGTTCAGTCATGCAGCCGATGACATCTTTCCTACCGATGCGGAAATTTTTAACCGGGTGCGTAATGAAGATAAACAATCTACGTCTGCTGTAGTTGGGCTGAGCCAGGTAATAAACCAGTTCTCAGTGTTCCAAGTCGCACTGAGCGCCACTGAACAATCAGGTTTTTTGACCGACCCCTATAAACTGCAGGACTCACGACCGGACAACAAAACCCAATTGGTACTAAGTAATTCGTACCGTCATTTTTTTTTTTTTTTTAATGCAGCCCTGCATGCCGACTACCGTCTCTACCATGACGATTTTGGCATCACCTCACACACAGCCGATTTAGCCTGGTATCAGAATCTTGGTCGCGATTTTCAAATCGTGCCGAACTTGCGCTACTACACCCAGTCGGCGGCAGATTTTTTCACCAATATTGATGATTTCACCAAGCCATTGACTGAGTTCCAATCCAGTGACTACAGGCTGTCAGCCTTTGGCGCAATCAGTGGCGGCATCCACTTCATTGCGGACCTCGGTGATTGGACAGCAACCCTGACTGCGGAACGCTATATCGCAGATGACAAATATTCCGGCTTTGATGTTACGCAACCGAGCCCGGCTCTGGTACGCTTTAACCGTGTTTCACTCGGTGTCGATTACTCCTTCTAGTCAGTGGCAATAACCTCAACGCTCAAACGCTTCCCCTTTCAAGCCATGGGAAGCTATTGTGAAGTTCAGCTGTATCATGAATCGAGAATCGAGGCTCGCAATGTCTCACGCGAGTTGATCGCCGAAGTGGATCGGCTGGAGAAGAAATACTCCCGCTATCAAGAGTCCAGCTTTCTAAGTGCTATCAATAAATCCGCTGGCAGCTTTTCCGGCATCAGTATCGATACCGAAACCAAATCCTTATTCGACCACGCCACTGCCTGCTACAAGCACAGCGATGGGCTGTTTGACATCACGTCCGGTGTGCTGCGAAAAATCTGGGATTTTCGTGAAGCTCGTGTGCCTTCCCAATCGGAAATCGATGACTGCCTGGAAAACATTGGCTATGACCGACTCCAATGGCAGGATGACCGTCTATTACTCCCGGCCAGGATGGAAATCGACTTCGGCGGCATTGTTAAAGAATACGCCGCCGACGCTGCCGCCAGACTGGGACGTAAACTCGGCATCAAACATGGCCTGGTAAACCTGGGAGGAGATTTCGCGATCATCGGACGCCAGCCCAATGACCAGACCTGGCCAGTGGGTATAGCCGACCCCAATTCACCGCAGCGAATGATGGCGAAAATAGAGATTCTGGATGGCGGTCTGGCTTCCAGCGGTGATTACGAGCGTTGCTTCCTGCATGAAGGCAAGCGCTATTCTCATCTACTTAATCCCCGCACCGGTTGGCCAACGGAAGGATTACGCGCAGTGAGCGTGGCGGCCAATCTCTGCACCGTTGCTGGTTCCATGGCTACCATCGCCATGCTCAAACCGGAAATAGAGGGAATTGCCTGGCTGGAAGAGTCCACCCTGCCCTATGTTTATATGGACAGCAATGAGCAGATTAGTGGACCTGCCCTGCAAGAAATCGAGACCGCCTAGATCAGCTCCAGGGGAGGCTCGTCCAGGGCCGCGACCTGCTCTTTTAATTCCAGAACATGTTCAGCCC
>JAKSCP010000345.1 GCA_022360535.1 Pseudomonadales bacterium
CCTCTGCAGTAAAACTGGCCGCGGTCAGATTGTTCCTGAAATCATATTCAGAATCCTCGAAACGTAAACCGAATACCATCGAGAGCTGGTCATTAAACTGGTAATGATGTTCCACAAATGGAGCAATACTCTGGTAGTCAATTTCGTAATCCAGATGAACGCCCTGGGGATAGATGGTGCCAAACACACTTTCTGTCGGTCTGGTTTGGGTGGTGATTCTTTCGAAATCGGTGTTCTCTATATCGACGCCGAAAATGGTGGAACTGCGGTTGCTCCAATCCACGTAAGCCCGTGACAGTAGGCCGACGGTATCAGTCAGACTATCGGTGATAGGTGTGATTGCCGGCTGCCAAACGGCCATATATTGTGGGTCTATGCGACGAATATAGGGGGTAAACTGTAGCGCCAGCGTATCATTGACTTCAGCACGAATTTCGCTGCTTAGGCGCAAGTATTCCGCCTGATCGCGGGCTTCGTCGCGATCCACTTGCGGAGAAAGCCCGTCCAGCCATGGTGTAGTCGCCAATTCATTAGCTCGGAGACCGCCAGCCATCTGCGAATCGAAATCGGTATAGCTGAGGATGCTGTTGATCTCCAGGCTGTCGTTCTTATAAAGGTGGCGTCCAATGATCTGAGTCCGGTCCCAGGCAGTAGTATCACGCCAGCCATCATCACTCTGGTAGGACACTGCCAGGCGGAGCGCGTGATTTTCATTTACACCTCCGGTCATGTCGACGCGAATGTCCTGCATGTTTTCTTCCCCCGCACGCGCAGCCACATTGAAGCTGGGATCAAACTCTGGTGCTCTGCTTTTCACATTGACCACTGCAGCCAGAGCATCGGAGCCGTGGATAGCGGTGCCTGGGCCCTTAATAATTTCCATGCCGCCGGGTGAGGTCAGTGCCCCCGAATAGGAGAATGCGGCATGATTAAAAGAGATGGGTGATTGCAGGGGCACATTGTCCTGCAAAAATAGATACACGTTGTCGAATGAAACCGGTAATCGTATAGCCGGCGCATCGACCGGTCCTCGAAACTGCTGAAAATAAACGCCGGGCATGCGGTTTACCGTTTCGCCTATCCAGGTAGCCTGGTCGAACTGGCTCTGTTGGCCGGACACAGTTTCCACCGTGATTGGGGTGGAGAATAAGGTTTCTGACTGTCCTGTGGTTGAGACAATGATTTCTTCGATTGACGACTCTTGGGCAATGGACGCCAATGTCGTCGTTCCTGCCAGATAAACCACCATTGGCTTGAAACTATGCTTAAGCAATCGTTCTTTACTAAGTAATTTCACGTTATTGAACATAGTTTTTACCCTTTGACTGGTCCCTGAGAGGCAGATTGGGCGCAATCGTAGGGATAACTGATGGCCAAGCCAATGCGGCACAGTGACTCATGCGGCAATTTGACGCGGTGATGCAGATTTCAGCTAAGTCTTTGCTTTCACGAATAAATCTGACATCAGACAGCGCTACGACACCCGGCTAGGTGTCGGTTTAGGGAGAAAAAATGATATAACGTAACAAAATATAGCTTGAATCGTTCCTCCGATGCTCCATAAGCTTCCACTCCCATTAAATCCTTTGCCCCGCGGGTAATTCGAAAATGACTGCTTCGGTCGTGAAACTGGTTGGTACTCTGGTAAGCAGACTCTGTTCCGGGGTTTGCTATGGATTTGCTATAAGCACTAAGCATCTGGGGTATATCGGGGCCATCCCGAGCCTAACAGCCAGGCTATTCCTGGTATCGAGTGTGCTCCTCGCTACTGCCTGCGACACTCAGACGCCAAACTCTGCAATCAGCACGAACGAGGGCCAGCCGCAGCGGGCAGAACCTGTGGTCATGGAGTTCGCAGAGACATTCCAGGTCTACGAACGAGACGGTTATCGCATTGTTGACCTTCGCGCACCGGTAGTTAGCTGGGGAGGTTCAGCTCAGGGTGCGGATCAAGCCGCCAGAATTGTTCTTGTGCCGAAAACCATGGAGCCTCCTCCACTCGTCGATGATCTGGCGGGTTCGGTACTCGTGCGCACGCCAGTTGATCGTATTGCAACCAATTACGGTTTTCTGGAAGCGATTCTGATTGCCCTGGGAATCGAAGATCAGTTGGTCGCTGTCGGGGGTGTCAAGAGCTACAACGATGCAGTTCGTGCACGCGCGAGATCTGGCGAACTTGCGCAACTAGGATACGGCTGGCATTCGCCACCAAGCATAGGCCCTCTTCTCAATTCTGAACCAGACGTTTTCCTGATGGTGTTGGGAGACCTTGGTCATGCCGAACATTATGAGCGAATCAAAGATTTGGGGGTGCCAGTTGTCCCAATTTTCTTCGAAGCCGAGAATCATTACATGGGCCCGGTGGATTATGTTCGCTTGGTAGGAATGATGACCGGTAAAGAGCAGGAGGCGGCGTCATTCGTATCTATGGTGGCAGACAATGTTAATGAATTAAAACAGCTCGCCTCACAATTTCCTCCTCAGCAGGTAGTGTACACGTGGTTTATAGGCAGTGGGCGCTGGGGCGCGATAGTCAGGAATGCTGACAATGCCTTTTTGGAAGATGCGGGAGGCATTAATCCGCTGGCGATGCCAGATGACGTTCGATTGGATGACTTCGTTCCGGTTAGTACCGAACTACTGCTAGAAAACGCCAGCGATGTGGACTGTTGGATTTGGCGTGATACTCATTCTGTTGCATTTGATGACACCAGTGTTCTGCAGAACTTTAAAGCCTGGAGAAATGGGTGTCTGTTTGCTGGAGACGGAATGAGTAAGCCGGATGCCGATGCGTATGACATTTACAACACCGGGCTGATTCGACCTGACATCATCTTGGGGGATATGGTGAGGATGTTGCATCC
>JAKSCP010000488.1 GCA_022360535.1 Pseudomonadales bacterium
ACAGCGCACAGCAGCAGCCCAACAGGCGGGTGCATTCAACGATGAAATTGCTCCGCTGGCGTCCAAGATGGTTTTTGTAGACAAGGAAACCAAAGAGCAAAGTATCCATGATGTCACTCTGGACAAAGATGAGGGCAATCGCCCTACTACCACATTGGAAGGATTAGCCGGCCTGAAAACTGTATTCGAAGGCGGTGTAATCACTGCTGGCAATGCCAGCCAGTTGTCCGATGGCGCATCGGCCAGCGTGGTCATGGACAGCAAACTGGCAGAGCAAAAAGGTCTCGAACCTCTCGGCGCCTATCGCGGCATGGCGGCAGCGGGAGTTGAACCCGATGAAATGGGCATTGGCCCGGTAAAAGCTGTGCCCAAATTGTTAGAGCGCTTCAATCTCTCCATGGACGATATTGGTTTGTGGGAACTCAATGAGGCTTTTGCCGTACAGGTCATCTACTGTCGCGATGAACTCGGCATTCCCAATGAGTTACTCAACGTGAACGGTGGTGCCATTTCCATAGGCCACCCCTATGGTATGAGCGGTGCTCGTATGGTGGGTCATGCCTTGATCGAAGGCAAACGACGTGGTGCGAAATACGTCGTTTGCACTATGTGCGTCGGCGGTGGCATGGGTGCAGCCGGCTTATTTGAAGTTTTCTAGTGCCGCGCTTCTGTATTCGATAGGACAAAAGCGAAAAGCAGATTACCACTGTTGGTAGCGCAAGAACTCTCTATCGAACTGTGTCGAACCCAAAAGTCCCATCGCCTCTGAGCGATGGGACTGTCAGTGAACACCTATGAGTGTCTATGAGCGTACCCCGCCAGTCTCATTGCTTCACAGGATGTGAGAACTGGATGGCTAAAGGTTTTACCTAAGCACACCGGCTTTGGCACAGACCGCACTTCCAGACTAAACAACCTTGGTTAGCTGTTTGTCATTAACAGTTAAGCTGATGATGTTTTCGATAATCTGATGGCCGGACTGCTTGTCTAAACTCATAATGGATTCAGGATGAAACTGGACTGCCCTGATGGGTAGAGACCTGTGTTCAACCGCCATGACCGCACCATCGGCAGTCCTTGCTGTCTCCAGCAGAGAATCCGGCAACTTGCTGGCAACCAGAGAATGATAACGCCCTACGTCAAACTGAGAATCCAGCCTGTCGAACATAGGTGTTCGATCATGGTTTACCACCGATGACTTGCCGTGCATGGGATAAGGAAGCATATCCAACTCACCACCAAAGTACTCAACCAGGCCTTGTAGTCCGAGACAGACACCAAATATCGGTAGATCTTTTTGCACACAGAGATCGATGGTGGCTTGCATATTGAAGTGTTCAGGATTACTTGGTCCCGGTGAAAGAATCACCAGATCAACAGAATGGTTCGCCAGATAATTTCTGGCAGGTTCTGGTCGCAGGGTAATCAGATCAACTCCATACTCTCGAAAGTACGCAGCCAGGTTGTGAACAAAAGAGTCCTGGTGATCGACCATCAACAGCTTCAGTCCAACACCAATCTGGGGTCGTAGCGTTTGTAGTGGTTTCTCTAAGGTTGCAGGTAAGTTTCCACGCACCGCATCGATAAGTGCCGATGCCTTGAGTCGCGTTTCCTCTTCCTCAGCCTGCGGGTCAGAGTCGATAAGCAGAGTCGCTCCTGCACGGATTTCTGCAATACCGTCCTTGATGCGCAAAGTACGAAGCGTGAGTCCTGTATTGAGATTGCCATCGAATCCAATGTGACCCATGGCACCGCCATACCAGTGACGAGGCGACTTCTCAAATTCTTCAATGTACTGCATCGCTGCAAGCTTTGGCGCCCCAGTGACAGTAACTGCCCAGGTGTGAGCAAGAAAACCATCCAAGGCATCAAACTGCTGTTTGAGAATGCCTTTCACATGATCCACGGTATGAATCAGTCGGGAATACATTTCAATTTGCCGCCTGCCAACCACAGTCACTGAACCCGGCTCACATACCCTGGCTTTGTCATTGCGATCCACATCTGTGCACATAGAAAGTTCTGACTCGTCTTTCTCTGAGTTGAGCAAGTGACGGATTTGAGAAGCATCAGAAATGGCATCTTCGCCGCGCTTGATAGTGCCAGAGATCGGGCAAGTTTCTATCTGTCGCCCATCAACCCGGACAAACATTTCCGGCGAAGCAGCGACCAGGTATTCATTCTCACCGAGATTGATGAGGGCACCGTAAGGAGCAGGATTACTGTTTTTCAGACGCTTGAAAACATCTGCCGGACTGTCCTTGCAAGGCTCATAGAAACACTGGCCAGGGACTACTTCAAAAAGATCTCCTCGCTTAAAGTAGTCCAGAGCGCGCTCCACTTGCTCAGCAAATTCGCCTTGCTGATGATCACAGGATTCAGGTGCATGAATTGCCGGGGCATAAGCAACAGACTCTCCAGCTCGCCGAAAACCACCAGTGGTTTCAGTTCGATTGTCATTGTCCCAGCCGCGGCAATTAAACTCGTAACTGAAACAGAGTGTTTGTTCTGCACGATGATCAGCAACGGTAATCTGGTCTGGCAGATACAACACCAAATCCCGTTGCCCGTCGTCCCGGCGTTGATATCTGTTAACGTTTTCAAACTGAAAAGTAAGGTCGTAGCCAAAGGCACCATATAGACCCAGATAAGGATCTTCCTGACTGGAGAAACATTCCACGAGTGTGCGAAGCACGGAAAACACACTTGGACGCCTGCTACGCTCCTCTTCTGCGGCAGCGAAATCCTCATGGGCAACGATAGCGGTTATGGATTCCGTAGTGTGGCTTAGCTCGGCTATCGCCTGGCAAGTTTGCAAGGCGGTGTAAATCTCAGGTAAGAGGATTTTGCCGCGTTGATTGAGGGCCTCAATGTTTACCTGCCGATCTCTGGCAATTACCACCAGAGGCGGATTGATGAATCCAATATCCCAACGAGTGTAACGACCTGGATATTCAAAACTGGACGCCAACAACACGCCCCGATGACTGTTTAGCGCCGTGGCTAACTCATCGATTGCAGTGCGGTAGTTTAAAGGCAACACACCGCGGCGAACCTGAATGCCGCTGGCACATTGATACTGAATCTGTGTTGGTACTTGCATGACCATTCCTCTATACCTCGATCCCCTCGAGCGGTCAGAGTTATGGCGAGCAATGAAAAATTAGGAGCAAAAGACCGCCACAACCCTGGGCGGCCGAGATGAAAAGACTAGATTGAGTGACTTGTCATCTGGCAGCCCGAAGCGTCAAACCACCAGAAATAGAATCGTGTTTTCATAGGGGCGCGATAATGGGACAGTCACTTCCGGATGTCAACATTAGAATCTTTACCAAGGTATTTCGCTTAAAATTCAATGCGTTAAAGAGACGATTGGTTTAACTGAAGCTGTCCCGTCGAGTTCTGATTCTAATAACGCGCCGATTCTCATCTCTCACGACCTCGCCAATTGCAAAGCCGGAACGGGCGGGCAGTCCAAGACGACGGGCGGCATAAGGTGATAACCGCCGATCACCCGGCGAGAATCGTTTCAGGTAGCCGGTGTAATCACCAAGATAGAGAGGTTTTTTATAGCGGTTTACCAGCCTGGTATCACTATCGGAAAAATAGCGGTTGCTGGGGTAAGCGTCACCGTGGGTATGCCACAAGGCTGACACACGGTCCCATTCGTCTCCAGCCAAGCGTAGAGTAAAGCGATCCCGATGCCGGGTGCCGCGAGCTACCGAATAGCCATACAGACTACCTTCTCGGTAAATGGTCCCCATGTATTCCCGGTCTTCAGCAATGGAAGCAGGATTGAAGCTGTTCATCGCTGCAATCACTGCTTCTTGCTCTGAGGCGAACAACTGTTGCGTTGCACAGGGAACATAAGTCGATGCGGTGGATGGAAAGGGGTTCGACATCAACAGCGAAAAACACAGCAGAGCAATCTTTTTCATTGCATACTCCAGATCGTCGAGGTTCTGTTTCTGACCAGCCTACGCATTTGTGTTTCAGGCTGGACCCAGGCTTTTGCTGCCCATTAAGGCATTCTTCTAATTTGTAGCATTTAGACGATTCAGCCGAACTAAAGGTTTACGTGTACGGCGGCGCTGTAAGTCCATGTGAGTTCAGAGTATAGAAAAGCTGAGTACAGGGTGCTGTGCTTGCAGGTCCAGAATTTATCCAATCTGCCGTTGTTTTTTGGCAACTAATCAGAGATAGTCGGGTAAAGCAAAAATAACAGGACGCTGAGATGAGACTGCTGATCCTTCTACTAACCTCTTTCTGTCTAAGCCACAGCGCGAACGCACAACTGGCCACACCCAACCAGGCCGGACTCACCTTTGGCCACGTACACCTGAATGTGCCTGATGTCGAAGAGCATGCCAGACTGTGGACAGAGTTCTTCGGTGGTGAGCGACTCGCAATCGGCTCACTCACGGCCATTAAATTTCCCAATATGCTCCTTATCATGTATGAGGAAGCACCAACAATGGTTTCTCGGCAGACTGTCATGGACCATTTCGGCTTCAAAGTGAGAAACATCCAGGCATTTCGCGAAAAATGGGAAGCTGCCGGATACAGGTTAGAACCTGATTTTCGGGGCGCAGAAGGACAGACCAATGCCTATTTAACTTTTCCCGGTGGCACTTATGTGGAGCTTCAGGAGGATCAGGGGCTGCATGAAGAGATGGCTGGTTACCATATTCATTATCGCACCGAAGGTCACGAGGAATTACTGAATTGGTACACCGAGTTATTTGGCATCGAGATTCGTGCTCGTGGCAGCATTGCGACTACTACCAATGTACCAGGGATGAATCTCAGTTTCGGCGGGTCCAACACGCCTCGTGCGCCCACCCAGGGGGCTGCTATCGATCACGTGGGGTTTGAAATCAGTGATCTGGAAGCGTTTTGCCGGGAGCTTGAACGTCGCGGCATCGAATTCGATCAGCCCTACTCCCGTATCGAGTCTATCGGACTGGCGAATGCTTTCCTCACAGACCCCAGTGGGGTTCGGGTTGAACTGACCGAAGGGCTAACCAAGCTCTACGAATAGTCGGCGATCGAACTCCACTTCATTTTTTTAGAGACGACAACAGAGTCGATGCTAATTGCAACACGTCCTGCAATGAATCAGCTTTATGTCGTCTGCCAATCTCCACACCAATCCAATAGCCCAGATAGGCAACGATTACCCATACCAGAATTGAGTCTGCAGGCCAGTAGCTAAACCACAGAAAAGCCGATATTACATTGCCAAGCTGATTGATAAGAAATTCAATCAGAGTATCTATAAGCCCATTTGCAGCGAGATCGCTCAATTGAGATAGATTGAAGAGAAACCCAATAAATTCCTGCACCTCAATCACAACCAGAGTCCACAGTCCGGCCAGCCCATAAAAGCCACTACCAAACCACATCCACTTGTCGTAGATCAGGTTCTTTTCTTTAGATTGAGTACTGGAAGATTTCTTGAGTTCTTTGACGCGGACGTTTATAGCCTGGTGACCATCTTCCCTATTGAGCTCACCGCGCTCAAACATCCAGGAAAACAAAAACCAACTCAGCACTACCATAGGCAGGCCCAGCATGACGATGGCTTGCAGTAAGTCGAGTAAGTTTACAGGACCAATCAATAGTAGCTGACTTTAGCAGAGCAATTATTTTTCATGACGCGCTTCCTGGGGCATTAGCGCAGCACGAATCGCCGAACCCCAAATCAGATTACCCATATCATTAAGATGGAGATCATCGTCGACAAAAATATCAGTCATCACATTCCCATTAGCCTGCAAGAATGGAGTAGCCACATCGACGTAGTATACGAGCGGATCCTGCTCAGCTATTGTGCTTAGTCGAGCACTGACTCTCTGAGCCGCCGGCCAAACATCAACTCTGGAAACACTGGGTTTTACCGACAGAACGTAAATCCGGGTTTCAGGAAGCTGCTCATGTATCTTGGCAACGATTTCCTCAAATTGCCCCACTATGGTCTCTTCTGGAATTCCCCACGAGGTGTCGTTATCTCCCTCATAGATCAAAATAGCCCGGGGTTTATATCTGAGAGCCACGCGATCTAGATGGTACAACACATCACCCATGACGCTTCCGCCGAACCCTCTGGGAATAACAGTAAGTGGTGCCAGGGCAGCAGCGGCATCGTCATTCCAGCGGGCGATACTGGAACTGCCGGTCAGAACTATTGCGCCCTCCGGAGGTGGATGCAGTCGATCTTGTTCATCGAAAGCCTGCATCGCCTCTTCCCAGGCCTCAGGATTGTTTCCCCGCTGAGCTGAAACTGGTAGCACAAAAAGCAAACACAGAAGTGTGCTTAATGTAACCAGTACATTTTTCTTAGACATCGTTCTCATGGCTGTTCTCATTCTAGCAATAATCTCTGGAACCCAGTTTTGGGCCAGTCTAATCGATACGACCCCCAAATTCTAACCATTGGGCAAGCTCGGGGCCCAGTTCGCGTAAGGCGAGATCATCGTATGCCTTGATTTGCTCTTCACCGAGTACACCCTGCCAACGTTTGTTGGTTCCTTTATGAAAGAAATTCGAAGAGTCCTTCCACACTCCCTGGGTGGCCCCGGGACCCATCGTTGCTGCATCTTTTTTCATTGATGTAAACGACACCGCTTCCAGTAAGCTGGGCCAGATCTCTTCATTTACCGGGATATCCAGATATGCCGAGATGCGTCGCATTTCAGCATCGGTGTCTTTTAGCAGATCGTCGTAATGCACAAACAAGATATTGGGCAACTGACGAAAGTCCCACCAGGTTTTCGCATGGTGCAAATGGGACCAGAATGGGTAACCATTGTTTTCCCAGGGGAACGCACTCCTGGTCAGCCACTCATCAAAAGCAGGTCCGATATCATCGACAGCATGGACCAGAGGCGGCCCTTCTCTATCGGGATTATTGTTCATCTCATCGATGACTTCTGGATTCATGTTGTGCCAATGGTTCCACATGGACATCCATACATCTTTGCCATCGCGCCCGACGAAGATATATTTGATTTCATCAAAGAATCGAATGCCATCAAGTGGTAGATGGGTCTTGATGTAACGTCGGCTTTGCAGACTCTCCAGTAAGCCCAACACTTCTTCTATAGGGCCAAAATTCGCATCCAACCACGGTGTTAGTTCATCCTGAGGCACTGGCGGTCTTGGCGCTTGAAATACCAGAGCAGCGCAAATCCCCTGCATCCAGGTAGTGCCTGCCTTGTATGAAGTGGTGATGACGATATCGTCATCTCTGACTTGAAAGTTATCCCAGCGCTTGGCGTCCATCAGTGCACTTCGGTAATAGTGCTTGATCTCAGGTTTGCTTGCGGTGTCGCCCATTATTGTCATTCTTATTTCCTGGCCGAGACGTTCGATTTAGCGAGGATCCAACCTCACAAAATAGCGTGGCGGGAATCCGGTTAGAATTCTAAATACGATGCCCGTGGGATTGTCGGCTTGCACACGGTCATGCTCTGCCCCTTCCACGATGACTGCTGTGTAATCTGAGTCTACGCCATTTTGCTCCATTCGCATGCTGGGGTTTTCCCGCAACCTTCTGTACCAGGCTCGCGGCCAATGATTCACCGCCACGTACAACTGCTCGTTACTGCTCAACAATGAAACAATCCGACGATGGGCTTCCCCGTCAGCATCGAAGGTCGTAATAGCGACGGTGTTACCCGCCTCTGGTTGAAAATAGCCAAGACTGGATTCAAACAACACCACCAGTCCTAGGTAAAAGAGTGCAAGCCCGATAAGGATTTTGACCAAGGTTTTTCGCTGCATGAGTCTCCTAATTGATGTCCACCGCGTATTGTTTGAGTTTTTCCAGAGGCACAATCTCCAGGGCACGTTTATGCGTGCGCGCGAGATAGACCCGTGGTGCTAAGTCGTGTTCGAACGCTTCGAGCCAGCGAGAGGCACATAAACACCAGGTATCACCTGGTGAAAGTCCCGGGAAACCATATTCCGGCACAGGAGTGCTCAGATCGTTGCCTCGAAATCGGGAGAACTCCAGAAACTGTTGAGTAAGTTCAACACAAACAGTATGTGAGCCATGGTCGTCATCACTGGTATTGCAGCAATTATCTCGAAAGAACCCTGTCACAGGTTCACTTCCACAAGGCTCTAAAGGTTCATCAAAAACGTTTAACGATTCGTCCACAGTTAATTCCAATAAGCTTTATGGTGCTACTTTATCCAAATCAATCCACTTCTGAACATCGAGTGCTTGGTAGGATTCACACTGATCCAGTAATTTTGCCGGATCTTTGTCCAGGATCATCATCTCGCGGTGTGCGGGACGAATAAATTTCTGCTCGACGCAATGATCAAGAAAGCCGATTAACTGATCGTAATAACCGCTCACATTGAGCACAGCACAAGGTTTTTGGTGAATCTTCAGTTGTGACCAAGTCAATATCTCGAATAACTCCTCAATAGTGCCCAGGCCTCCGGGCAGCGCAATGAAGGCGTCGGCAAGATCTGCCATTTTCGCTTTTCTTTCATGCATTGAGTCGACATGAATCATCTCGGTCAATCCCTCATGCGGGACTTCGGTTCGAAATAGATTGCGTGGTAACACACCAGTGACACTGCCACCGGCAGCCATCACCGAATCAGCTACTGCCCCCATTAGTCCAATACTAGCGCCCCCATACACCAGACGCAGACCGCGCTGCGCCAACTCTTTGCCTAAATCTCGCGCCGCCACGATGAATTCTTCGCTGGCCCCCGCAGCCGACCCACAATAAACACAAACCGATTTCAAACTACTAATTTTCCTTTATCTCTTGTCCCTTAACGGCGCAACAACATGAACCAACGCCCGATATTTAATACATTTGCCAATGCCGCGGCAAAATAAGTGAGCGCTGCCGCCCGCAATATGCGTCTGATGGCGGGCAGATTTTTGTCTTCGACATACTCCCCTTCCACCAGTATAGGCAAGGCCTTATTGAAGCTCGCATCCCACTCCTCGGGCAGAATGATCAAGTAGGCGAAGGCACCAGCCAACTGCAGCAAAAGACTGGCCGCAATCACCATACCCACCGCAAACGGCGACCGCAAGACCAAACCAATTACTGGAAAAGCCCACATGATAGCAATGCCAGTCCGGGATAGAGCTTGTGCAGTGGGCAGGTATTTACTGCGTAACTCAAATATTTTTTCTTTACGGTGAAACTGAATCGCATGACCCACTTCGTGGGCTGCCACCGCCACGGCGGTCAGGGATTTTCCATTGAAGTTGTTCGAACCTAAACGGACCATTTGGTCCCTGGGGTCAAAATGATCTCGAAACGGCTGGGTCTCTTCTACCTTAATGCCTGTGAGATTGAATCTATCAATCAGATGCTGGGCGAGCTCGCCCCCGGTGCCAGGTAACTCTGGCATGTCTTTGCTATAGAAATGCATGACCCGTTTGACCCAGAACGAAGGCAGGATGATTGACGCCGCTAAGACCAAACCAAGAATCGCAAACAGCATAAGAGCAGGAAACTAAAGCGCGGGGCTTTTTATATCACACGACTGAATTTTGACTGAGTACCGCGCTTGGCTCCTGGACCATCTTCTCGCCTTGGCGCACGCAGTTCTTCTTCCCTGAACCACAAGTTGCAGGCCCACTTCTCACCTGCCAATACAGGCATACCTCCATGCAGGGAGCCGGGATGACGTGTACTTGTGCCTGCACGACAATTGTGAAACAACACCATGCGGGATTGCTTGGCGCGAATCTCCATGTCCAGCTCTGGAAAACAAGTACCTCCCCCTTGTGGGGGATCGTTGAGATACAGCAAACAAGTAACCATTCGCTGCCCACCTTTAGCCAGGCAGCGCTTGCCACGCTCTGTACCTGGATCCCAGGCATCGAAATGGGGTGCGTATTGTTGATCGGTTTGATAGTGCACGACCTGAAGTGACTCAGCATACTCGAGGCCGATGCCAACCACTTCCGCTATGCGCAGACAAAGACCCTCGATTACCTCATTGAAGGTGTGGGGAATCCAACAATTACTGCCGCTTCTACCAGCGCTCTCAACACCGGATTTTTCTGCAGAAACCAAAGCCTGCTTTAGCTTTGATTCCGCGACGCTAAGAATGCTTTGAATCTCATCCTCGGAAAGAAAATCTTCGAATACGCAGATAAGCGGATCATCATTGACCTGATTCCCAATCTCGTAAAATTTTCTAAGCTTGACCGTCATAGGAGTCTCCTAATGGCAGTCTACAGAAAAGCGGTCAATGTCGCGATGGTTTAGGCTTTGAGAAAATTCTCAAACCACAACTCAGAACCCACAAAGACTGGCGTAGCGATTGCGGTGGAAATTAACGTCACCCAGGAACTGTTGTGCGACCCGCGCCCGCTTCAGATAGAACCCGATATCAAACTCATCGGTCATGCCGATACCGCCATGCATTTGCACCGCTTCATTACTCACCAGTTCTGCAGTTTCACAAAGTTTGGCCTTGGTCATACTGGCCAACCTGGCAATATCCAGGTCGGTTTTATCTTGATCATCCAGTGCTGACAAGGCACCCCGTACTGCCGAGCGGCAAAGCTCTAACTCACTGTACATGATGGCAGCCCGGTGCTGTAAAGCCTGAAAAGACCCGATCAACACTCCGAATTGCTCCCGTTGCTTAAGGTACTCAAGGATTCGCTCAAAAGCTTCCAAGGCACTACCTAACATCTCCGCAGACAATCCTACTCTGGCGATATCCAGAATTGCATTCAAACTTGCATCTGAAACTTCTTGCGCCCCAAGATGGGAACCCTCGGTAACAACAACATCCTCCAGAGTTAACTTTCCACAACTTCGACTGTCCACCATCTTTGTGCGCGTTACGTTGACTCCTGTCTGATCAGCTTCAACCATAAAAAGGCTACGACCGGCCGCATCATCTGTGTCGCCAGACGTTCGCGCAACAACCAGGATTTTCTCCGCAACCGGTGCATCCAATACGAATGTCTTACTGCCATTTAGGACATAGCCACTGTCTTGTTTCACTGCCGTTGTGGCAATATGAGTCGGCTTGTGCACAGGTAATTCATCGACGGCAAATGCCAATAGCAGTTCACCGGCCACAATTTTTGGAAGTAACTCTGCTTTCTGTGCCTCAGTTCCAAGTTTGCTAATGGCTGTCGCGCCTAACAACACCGTTGCAATTAGTGGCGAGCTAACCAAAGTGCGGCCTGTTTGCTCCAGCACAACACCCAATCCACCATAGCCGAAATCAAATCCTCCATAGGATTCAGGTACGGCCATACCAGTCCAACCCAGCTCGATCATTTGGGCCCAGATATCGGGATCGAAACCACGAGGATCGTCTTCATCCCGCAGTCGACGCAAAACATCTACTGGCGCGTGCTGCAGGCAAAAACTCTTTGCTGCATCCTGTAGCATCTGTTGATCTTCATTCAGTACCAGCGGCATAGAAAATTCCCTCTCCCTCTTACTTGCTCACCAAACTTAACATGTCTGGCAGACCCAGTACTCGCTTGGCAACAATATTCAGCTGCACTTCGGCAGTGCCACCTTCAATGGAATTGGCTTTTGAACGCAGCCACTCTCGCGCAATCTGCAGTTCGTCATCAGAAAAGCCATCGCCTTCCCAACCAAGACTTTGGCTGCCAATCGCTTGCAGCAATAATTCATAGCGCCGCTTGTTAAGTTCGCAACCGTAGTACTTCAGCATAGAAGAAGTGGCATTAGGTCCCTGTGCTTGCTTGGACTCCTCAACGGAGCGTTGCGAAGTGAGAGCAAATACTTCACTGTCTATTTTGAATTGTGCAATTCGGTCTCTGAGGACCGGATCAGAAATTTGCCCGTCATCCCCGCGATAGTGCATCGCAGCTTTTTCCAGCGAGGCGGTAGTTGAAGTAGTGCCACCTCGATCACCTTGGCTGCCAGCCAGACCGAAACCTGAAATCATAGTGCGTTCGTGCTGCAACAAGCGCTTGGCAATAGTCCAACCATCGTTGAGCTGCCCAACAAGATTGCTCGCGGGTACCCGTACATCATCGAAAAATGTCTCGCAGAATGGAGACGAGCCACTAATCAATTGAATCGGTTTGGTGCTGACACCGTCGGAGGCCATATCGAATAGTATGAAGCTAATGCCGCTATGCTTCGGAACCTCGAAGTCTGTTCGCACCAAACAGAAAATCCAATCGGCCTTGTCAGCGTAAGAAGTCCATACTTTCGAGCCGTTGATGATGTAGTGGTCACCCTCCAACTCGGCTCTTGTTTTCAGACTGGCCAGATCCGAACCGGAACCAGGCTCTGAGTATCCCTGACACCAGCGAATCTCGCCGCGCACGATTTTTGGAATATGTTCAGCTTTCTGTTCATGGTTTCCGTACTGCAGCAGCACTGGGCCCAACATGCTGATACCAAAACTGGTCAGCGCAGGTCGCGCGTTGATACGAGCCAGCTCCTGGTTAAGAACAATGGACTCTTCCTTGCTTAACCCACCGCCCCCATACTCTTGGGGCCAGGTTGGACAAGTCCAGCCTTTTGCTGCCATGCGTTCCAGCCAGAGCTTGCTCTCTGGATTTTTGAACTCTGCATTGCGGCCACCCCAGACTATCTCATCCTGCACCATGGGAGTTCGCATTGAGGGTGGACAGTTTTCCTCAAGCCAGGCGCGGGTATTCTCTCTAAAACTCTCTAAAACGGACACAATCCTTTTGTTCCCTCACTTGCTTAGTATTCCTCCGGACGCACAGCGACGCTTCCGGAGCAACTATCTGTTAAAGTAACTTTAGCTGGCACTCCTTTCCTTATCCCATTGCGCGAAGGTTTTTCCTTCCTTTGCCAACTGCTCTAATAGAGGAGCAGGTTGCCAATAGTCGGCACCATAGCGGTCACGGAATTCACAAATACTGGCGTAGACTTTATCCAGACCAACGTGATCGGCGTAATGCATGGGCCCGCCTTTCGCCGCCGGAAAAGCATAGCCATAAACGTAAACTATATCGATATCACTGGGTCGCTGCGCAATTCCTTCCTCGAGAATCTTTGCTCCTTCATTTATAAGCGGGTAAAAACAGCGCGCGAGAATTTCCTCATTACTGATTTCTCGTTGTTCCACATCCAGCTTACCCGCCTCTTCCTTAATCATTGCCTCGACCTCGGGGTCGGACATGCGGCGCCGGGTCTCAGGGTCGTATTTGTAAAAACCAGAACCAGTTTTTTGCCCGTAGCGACCCATTTCCACTAACAAAGTACCCATGCGATACAACTTGGGGTCGTCCGGCAGGTCCGTACGTGCTTGCCTGGCCTTGTAGCCCACATCTAACCCAGCCAAATCTCCCATGGCCAAAGGCCCCATCGCCATTCCAAATCCTTCCAGGGCGGAATCCACTTGTTCCGGTGTACAACCATCAAGCAATAACATCTGCGCTTCGCGTCCGTAACCACCCAACATGCGATTACCAATGAAGCCGTAGCAGACTCTGGAGAGCGCACACACTTTGCCAATTTTCTTGCCGATACTCATGGTTGTGGCAAGCACGTCATCAGCACTCTTTTCGCCACGCACCACCTCCAGTAGCTTCATGACGTTAGCGGGACTAAAGAAGTGCATTCCTACAACGTCCTCTGGTCGCCCAGTTGCTTCAGCAATAGCATCAACGTCCTGGTAAGAGGTATTCGTGGCCAGGATAGCGCCAGGCTTACAAGTGGCATCGAGTTTGGCAAAGATTTCTTTTTTCAGTTCCAAGTTCTCAAAGACAGCTTCGATAACCAGGTCAACATCGGCAATCTCTGCATAGTCCGTGCTGCCACTGATTAAGGCGATACGTTCAGCCATCTTGTCTTCGGTTAGCTTTCCTTTCTGTACGGTGATGTTGTAGTTCTTCTGGATGATGCCCATGCCGCGCTGCAAAGCATCATCATCGATCTCAACAAGTACAACCGGAATACCAACGTTGGCAAAACACATGGCGATGCCACCACCCATGGTGCCACCACCAATGATCGCCACCTTGCTAATGTCGCGGGTCGGTGTGTCTTTCGGCAGGTCTTTTATTTTTGCTGCCAGGCGCTCAGCAAAGAAGATATGTCGCATGGCCGCTGATTCAGGGGATTGCACCAGTTCTCGGAACAATTCCCGCTCTCGCTCCAATCCCTGATCCATTGGCAGATTCACTGCGGCTTCCAGGCAAGACACGATTCGATCCGGAGCGATTTGACCACGGGCACGTTTGGCAAGCTGCTTGCGTGCGGCATCGAAGAAACCCGGCTCCACTGTTTCCGGGTCGATAGTGATGTCTCGAATGCGCTTGAGTGGCGCGCCAGATTTAACCAAATCCTGTGCGTAGGAAATCGCACCGGCGAGCAAATCGTCCCCTTCGATGATCTCATCCACCAGCCCCATGTCTTTGGCTTTGACTACCGAGACTGGATTCCCCGAGGTAATCATATCCAACGCGGCTTTTACGCCTGCTACCCGCGGCACTCTTTGCGTGCCGCCCGCACCGGGCAAAAGACCGAGCTTTACTTCCGGCAAACCGACTTTGGCGGAAGGAACTGCACAGCGATAATGACAGGCTAGAGAGACTTCAAATCCGCCACCCAAGGCAGTGCCGTGAATTGCTGCTACCACAGGC
>JAKSCP010000087.1 GCA_022360535.1 Pseudomonadales bacterium
AGGCAGGACGTAATGCAAACTCTCAGCGATTTTAGATATTCACTTCGCTTGCTGCGTAAAGCTCCGGAGTTCACGGCTATTACTTTGCTGGTGATTGTGCTGGGCCTATCGCTCTTTATCACCAGTTACACCTTCACCACAATGACCTCCGATGAACCTATGCCTTTTCCTAATGGAGATCGATTCGTTTCACTTCGAGGAGTCGATCCTCAGAACAATGGAATTATTCAAGGTCATGACGTATTTAGCTATGACCGCTTGTTGGAAAGGTCTGAGAGTTACTCGGTATTGGGGGGCTACAGCCGAAGTACTTTTGTCTTTAGCGACGGAACAGATTCCAGACGGTTTTCCGGTGCTTCGATAACACCAGATCTATTTGCTGCAACAGCAACCAGTCCCATTCTCGGCAGAAGCCTGACCACGGACGATGTTTTGCTAAACGGAGATCGCGTAGCACTTATTTCTTACACGCTCTGGCAAGACTATTACGGCGGTGCCGCAGACATTGCTGGGCGTACAAGCCAGGTCAATGGACAGCCCGTAACCATTGTGGGCGTAATGCCTGAAGGATTTCATTTTCCCAGAAGCACCGATCTGTGGGTTCCCTTGGCTGTCCCTACAAACGAGTTACCGGGTCAGGGACTGATTTCCATGATTGGAGTCCTGAAAGAGTTTGTCACTCGAAGCGAAGCACAAGCTGAAGCCGTATCAATTATGGAACAGCTTGCCGTGGAGTATCCGGAATACTACGACAACCGGTCAGAATTGGTTTCTTACTATTCCACTATCTACTTAGGCGATTTCACTTTGCCACTAGCGGTGAGTTTCATCACCTGGATCGTCTTGGCACTCGCAGTAGTCAACTTGTCTTCATTGCTCTATATGCGCTCCAACAGCAGACAACAAGAGTTGGTTATTCGTTCTTCAGTAGGAGCGAGCGGCTGGGAACTGGTAAAGCAAGTATTGATGGAATCATTCGTGATCTGTGCTTTCGGTTTAATGCTCAGTTGCATAGCGACTGTGATACTGCTGCAGGTTCTGGAATTTGCCTGGGGTCCAAACAGACCCTATTGGTACGACTTTGAATTGAATATGGATGCCGTATCTATAGGTATCGTTGTGACATTGCTCATCTGGCTAGTGTCAGGACTAGCCACGTCATACAAGGTCTATCGCAGTCAGCCAGGGGAAATTCTTGACCCGGCCAATCGAGGAGGCGGCATCCAACAAAAGAAAGTAGGCGCGACCAATCTAGTGGTCGGCATAGAAGTAATTCTATCTTGCTTCTTGCTGATATTCTGCGGTGCGACTGTTTCCATGTTTAAGCTTTCCGCTGACACCGATTATGGAGTAACCAGCGCAAATCGAATGGTGGGAGCATTTAGTCTTTCTCACTCCGACTATGAATCAGAACAGAGCAGAATCAGCCATATCGAAAATCTAACTACTAGCATCGCCGAATTTCCCGAAGTCACTTTGTCTGCCATCACCACTGCACTTCCACACAGATCAGGGTTACCTGGCAGATATGAAATTGAAGAGCTGGATTTTGCCAATGAAAATCAGTCACCCAGGCAAACCACCATTTGGGTCAGCGATAACTATTTCCGAGCGATGGATGTTTCGTTGCTGGAAGGGCGAGAGTTTGATACGGGCGATGTTTCTTCATCGGAAAACGTCGTCATTCTCACTGAGAACTTCGCACGACAGCTCTGGCCTGACAGTTCCGCAATAGGTAAAAGAATACGAAGTATGACTGATGAGAGCGACCAGTGGTTGACGGTCGTCGGCGTTATCACGCCGATACTACAAACAGAGTATGACTTTGCCGTTACTCCAAGTCTGTATAGGCCACTGACTCAGGAAACACCGACTACCTTCTTTCTGGTGGCCAGTCATCAAGGAGGCCTGACAGCGTCAGGTTTTGAGCAAGCCGCTAAAGCGGCAGCGGCAGGAGTCGATCGCAACGTTCCCCTCGAAGACATTCGATCACTGGAACAACAGATAGCTTTAGACCTAGGGGGAGCTGGCGGGTTTGCTGTCATGTTTGTTGAATTCACACTAGCGACACTGATCTTGTCCGGCATTGGAATCTACGCGGTAATTTCTCGCTCTATTCAGCTCCGTACTCACGAGATTGGTGTGCGCAGGGCCCTGGGCTCTACTGATTTTAAAATCATCCGCCGTTTTCTGAGGCAGGGTTTTTACTTTTTGCTAATAGGAATAGCTATCGGAGGTGCTCCCGCATTGCTCATGGCAGTAACAGCCCTGTCCTTTCTCGACAATATTGGTGACCTGGCGATTGCTTCATTGCCCACCGTATCTCTGCTAGTGATTGCGATAGTCACATTCTTGATAGCAACTGCTTCATACCTGCCTTCACGCAAGGCGATTTTGCTAGAACCTGGAGATGCGCTGCATTACGAATAACCAGCCATGCTAAAAGTGTAATGAATATGTTTAATGACTTTAAGTACTCGTTTCGCCTGTTACGAAAGACGCCGGGATTTACGTTCACCACGCTAGGGG
>JAKSCP010000536.1 GCA_022360535.1 Pseudomonadales bacterium
ACGCTACAAGAACTACGTAGCAGACGGCACAGACTTCCCACTCTCACAGTTCACCGCCCGTAACTCTGCTGCGACTCAGGCAGTAGGCTACGGCAAGACGCTGATGCTGTGGCATATGTTGCGAGTGGAGCTGGGCGACGAGCTGTTTCTGGAAGGCCTGCGTCAGTTTTATGAGCAATACAAATTCAGGCGCGCGTCCTTCGCGGATATTGAGCGTTTGTTTTCCGGGCTCAGCGGAGTCGATCTCACAGCCTTCTTCGATCAATGGGTGCACCGTACAGGTGCGCCTGAGCTGTCGGTAGATGTGCAGGAAGTCAATGGTAATCGTGCCCGTATCATGTTTGCCCAGACTCAGTTCGGTGATCCCTATCTATTAAAGGTGCCAGTTGCCCTTTATTACGAAGGTGAATCAGAGCCGCAACTTTATGACATCAATCTTTCCCAGAAAACCGAAGGATTCTTTGCGCCCGACTATGACCGATTACAGGCAGTATTGGTAGACCCTTACTTCGATGTTTTCCGTACCCTTGATCGTGAAGAAACACCGCCCAGCGTAGGCGAGCTATTCGGTGCCAGTGAGATTAATTTCATTTTACCGAATACGAATCGTGAACAATGGACAGAATTGGCGCAAAACTTCGGCGCCAATGCCGAGTACGAACTGATCTTCGCTGACGGTATCGACAGTATCCCGGCGGATAAGCCAGCCTGGATTCTGGGCAGAGACAACCCGTGGGCAGCGACGGTCACCGAGGCCGCCAGCGTCTATGGTGTAACCGAGACCGATAGTGGTCTGACCATGGCCGGGTCGGAGATAGGATATGACAACCGAACAACGCTTATATTAGGGCGCCATCCCGACAATCCGGAGCTCGCCATCGGGGCTCTGCATATCGATGACATGGTGGCTTTACCCGGCACGATCGAAAAGCTGCCACACTACGGTCGTTATTCCTACGTGAGCTTTACCGGTGCCGAGCCCACCATCGATATTCGTGGCGAATGGGAGAGCACCAATTCACCGCTGCAATGGGTCAAGCCCAATCTGGTGGATACCGTGGCCTGGGATAGCCTTCCAACACCCCCTTCAATTGCCGAGTTACCACCAAAATACTTGCCGGAACAACTGGCGCGCCACACCAATGCCTTAACCATGCCTGCTTTGGAAGGGAGAGGCCTGGAAAGCGCTGGCCTGGATGAGGCGGCCTATTACATTGCCGAGCAGTTTCGAGCAGCTGGACTGCAGCCCGTGGATGGCACCTACATTCAACATTGGCAGGAAGTCAGAGCGGGAATGGGTGCGGTAGAGTTAGCCAATGTGGTTGGTATGATTCCGGGCATCAATCGTGATGTCAGCGCGGCACCAGTCGTTATCGGGGCGCACTATGATCATCTTGGCATCGACCCTGAGACTGGGCAGGTCTACTCCGGTGCCGATGATAATGCGTCAGGTGTAGCGGTACTTATTGAAGTGGCCAGCAAGCTGTCTCGCGCCTTTACACCGCAGCGACCCATTCTGTTCGTCGCGTTCAGCGGCGAAGAAGCAGGTCTCATCGGATCTGAGCATTTCGTAAATAATCCACCTGGCGCTTTTGCAAAAGAAGATCTATTCGCCATGATTAACCTCGATGCTGTTGGTCGACTCGAGGGCAAACCAATTCAGGTTTTCGCGACAGATAGCGCTTATGAATGGCCGTTCATGGCTCAAGGTATCGGCTTTACTATTGGTGTGCCCTCCGAGTTTCCCAGTGAAACAATCGCGAGCGGAGATCATGTGAGTTTTCTGAATGCCGGCATTCCGGCGATTCATGTATTTAGTGGTGTGCATCTCGACTATCACCAGCCTACAGACACCGCCGACAAGCTTGATCTCAATGGTATGTCCGATGTCGCCTTATGGGTCGAGGAAGCCATGATGTTTCTCGGCGATAGGGTAGATCCTCTGCGTGTCAATCTGGAAAACGCCCGGCAACCCATTGCTGTGAGTGGCGCGACAACAGAGCGTGAGGCAAGTTTGGGTACGGTGCCAGACTTTGCCTATGGCGGCGCCGGCATCCGTATCTCGGGGGTGACCCCACGGGGCGCGGCTGAAGAAGCGGGGCTGGTAGCCAACGATGTGCTGCTGAGTTACAACGGTGAAGCTATAGACAGTCTTCAATCGTATTCCAACTTCATTCGTGGATCGGCACCCGGTGATGTGGTTACCCTTGATATCCAGCGCGGCGAAGAGACCTTCTCAGTGCAGGTCACCCTTAAGGCGCGCTAACTCCTCGTTAGTAGTCTGTCAAAAATCAGAAACATGATAATCAGAGAAGCAAGCGCTGCAGATTTTGAGGCGATCTGGCCTATCTTTCACGCCATCGCTTCCGCGGGTGAAACTTACGGTTACCGGCCGGACACTACTAAAGAAGAAGCGCAGCAGTTGTGGATGCAATACCCACGCAAGACTTACGTTGTTGAAGCCGATGGTGAAATCCTCGGAACCTACTACCTAAAAACCAACCATGAAGGGCCGGGTTCACACGTGTGCAATTGTGGTTACATGGTGTCTTCTGCTGCACGTGGCAAGGGGCTGGCCACCAGCATGTGTGAACATTCACAGGCAGAAGCTCTCAAGCTCGGCTATAAGGCAATGCAGTTTAATTTTGTTGCATCCAGCAATGCAGGGGCAGTGCGCCTCTGGAACAAACTTGGCTTCGAAACGGTAGGCAAACTACCCAACGCCTTCGAACATCCGGAGCTGGGTTTTGTCGATGCGTTGGTGATGTACAAGTGGCTTGAGAGATAGAGCCGTTCTATCCGCTTCACCTCAACACACTGAACAGCAAACCTGCTGTCAGAAACAACAGAGCCAGGTACAACAGACGTCGATTCTTGGCGGATTTCGGCGATGCCCAGTTGTAAATCTCTTCTTCGATGAACAGACAATGTTGAGACTTGCGTGCCATGGAGCGAATTCCTCTTAATTTCTCTTTCTGGTAATAACCAGCCTGCATTAAAACCCAGAGAAATGGCCCCCATTGGGCCCAAAAGAGGCAAACTGCGGAGCAATTATGGCGAATTGAGGCAGTAGCCCTGCTAATTGCAGTGGTTTGGCTGTCAAACCGCTGTCATGGAATTGCAATTAATTGTTGCTGAATAGGGTAGGGAATCAGGGTCTTCGTTTATAGTGGCAACAGACTAATAACGAGAACCCTGCGCGCATTTAGCAAGGCAGTACTAAATCAGCAGCGCTCCCTGCAGAGTAAGACTATGGCTGGAAATGCGCTTCGCGGCCTTCTTCTGATCATCGCCTCCAGCCTGATTTCGCTGGCTGTAGCCCAGGACCAGATTCCTCAGTTAACCCGAATCGACGTAGAGGCAGCCAACATCCAGTTGGATGGCTTCCTGGATGAGCCGGTATGGGACCGCATTCCTGCCTTCGACGGCATGCGTGTGATCAATCCTGACACGCTGGCAGAAACACCCTACCAAACCGACATCCGCGTCTTCTACACAGAACGGGGCATCTATGTAGGGGTTAAAAACCATCAACCCGAAGACACCCTGGTGGCGCTGATGACGCCCCGGGATACTCAGCTCAATCGCGATGGTTTCGTGGTTGGCGTGGATGCATCGGGCGAAGGCCTCTGGGGATTTTTCCTGCGCATCAATCTTGGCGACTCCATGACCGATATGTCGATATTGCCGGAGCGACAGTTGAATCTGCAATGGGATGGGGCCTGGAATGCCCGGACCCAGCCGCTGGAAGACGGCTGGAGTGTGGAGTACTACATTCCCTGGTCGATGATGCCCTTGCCCGCAGTTGAAAGCTCACGCCGCATTGGTTTCTATTTCGAACGTCAGGTGGGATCAATAGGTGGCGAGGCGTGGTCCAATCCGCCATTGCCGCGTACAGTGAATGAGTTTCTGTCGGCTTTCATGAAGTTCGGGTTGCGAGATATCGAACCCCGTCGCCAGCTCACTTACTATCCTTTCGTCTCCACCGTGTTCGATGCAATTCGCCACGACAACGATCCGCGAGTTGGTGCAGATATCTATTGGCGCCCCACGACCAATACCCTGTTGTCGGCCACCCTGAATCCGGATTTTGGCACGGTAATAGCGGATGACGTCATCATAAACCTCACCGCGTTCGAGCAGTTCTTCCCGGAGCGCCGGGTGTTCTTTCAGGAAGGGCAGGACATATTCAACAACACTTCACCACGCACCCGCGGTGGTCGTGGACCGGGCGGTCCCATTCAGATTCTGAATACACGCCGCATTGGTGGTGCAGCAGAATTCGATGTGCCGGATGGGGTATCCGTAGTACCTACCGATCTTAGTCAACCCACCGATTTATTCGGTGCCGCCAGAATTGCCGGCCAAAGCGGGAATTTACGCTACGGTGCCTTGATAGCCTCGGAGGACGATCCGGAGATTCAGGGCACACTGGAAGATGGCACACCTGTGGGGATTCAGGCGATTGGGCGTGATTTCTTTGTCGGCAGATTGCTCTATGAAGACACTAGTGGTGGTGGCAGACGACAGATCGGATGGATGGGCACTATGCTTGATCATCCAAATGAAGATTCGACGGTTAATGCCCTGGATTTACATTATTTTTCTGCCGACAATCGGTTCGTAGTCGATACGCAGTTTCTGCACAGTGACAATCACGGGGTAACGGGGCAAGGCTTCACTGGAGATTTCAATTACCGTCCCAGGCGAGGTGTACAGCATACACTGAGCGCAACTTACTTCGACGATACATTCGACATGAATGAAATGGGATTCCTGACGCGCAACGATCAGGCGAATCTCAACTACAGTTTCAATCTTGTCGAATCTGATGTCCCTGGCATTAGATTTCGATCAACCCGAATTTTCACTTCCAACGAATGGAACACTGATGGCCATCCCGTGCGCATGGGTTTGTTCTTCAATCGAGACTACCAGTTCAATAACTTCGACAACGTGAATTTCGGTATCCAGTACTTTCCTCGCCGGATCGATGACCGCCTTGGACGAGGGACCGGTGACTGGGTAGTGCCTGACCGATTCGGTTTTCGCGCCGGTTATCAGTCCAATGTCTCAGAACCGTTTGCCTGGAACATTAACCTGGATGTTAGTCAGGAAGATCTTGGGCCGATGACAACGGAAGGTCGGGGCGGAATTACCATACGCCCCAGCGATCGATTTTCTTTGGATCTACAACTGCGTTATGAAGACAGGGAGGCATTACTTGTTCACCGTGGTGGAGGGAACTACACGAGTTTCGAATCACACTCCTGGTCCCCACGCCTGGAAGTCAACTACTTCATCACTGCGCGTCAAAGACTGCGGTTCACAACTCAGTGGACTGGTTTGAAGGCGTTTGAAGACATGTTCTATGTGGTAAACCCGGCAGTAAAAGAACGGCTGCATGCAGTTCCCAATCCTGATGATACGCCCGATGATTTCGTGATTTCCCGCATGACCTTCCAGGCGCGTTATCGTTGGGAAATCGCGCCGCTGTCAGATCTGTTTGTGGTCTACACCCGCGGTGCCAACTTGCCACGCAACAGTTTCTTCTCTTTTCAGGACCTGTTAGAACAATCCTGGAATGATCGAATTGTGGAGCAGGTAGCTATCATGTTGCGTTACCGCTTCGGGTCTTAGTTTACCTACTCCCTGACAAAGTCCACCCTTGGACTTCGTCAGAGTCGCATCCAAATCATTAGCGGAGTTGCGCGGAATCCCTTGCGATTTGGCCGCTCGCATTTGCTTCGCGAAGGGCCGCTCTCGGGCTTCCTGTCCTTAGCGGCACTAGCACGTCCTGTACGTCGTCCCATCCCTGGCTCAATTGGTTACATCTTTCAAATAATGAGATGGTTTCCCTTCATTTTCGCTGTAAACTGTTTGTCATAGTCACCCAGCAAGATAGCTGATTTCTCAGTGAATTAGATGATCCCGGATGGTAACGAATCATGTACAAATTGCGTCTTCTCAGCGCGTTTCTCCTGGCAACGCTTGCTACTGAATCCATGGCCCAGAAAATTGTCATAGCCCATCGCGGCGCCAGCGGTTACCTGCCGGAGCACACGCTGGAAGCCAAAGCCATGGCCTATGCAATGGGAGCCGACTATATCGAGCAAGACGTGGTCATGACGGCAGATGATCAACTCATTGTTCTCCATGACATCACATTGGATCGCACTACCAATGTGGATGAGGTGTTTCCCAATCGGGCGCGGGATGATGGTCGCTACTACGCCATTGATTTCACTTTGGAAGAGATACGCCGGCTAACTGCCACTGAGGGTTTTCGTATCAATGAAAATGGTGAGAAACAGCAGGGCTACGCCAATCGATTCCCAATGGGTACTTCAACCTTCAGCGTGCCAACCTTGCAGGAAGAAATCGAACTGATTCAGGGGCTGAATAAATCTACTGGCAAAGACATCGGTATCTATCCGGAAATAAAACAACCTGCGTTTCATCGTAATGAAGGCAAAGACATCAGTACCGCAGTCGTGCGCATGTTAAAAGAATACGGCTACACGACAAAACAAGACAAAGTCTTTCTGCAGACTTTCGACTTTGACGAGTTGTGGAAAATCCATGAAGAGATCTTCCCGGCGGAAGGCGTGGACGTCAATCTGATTCAACTCATCGGTGACCCTGACGACTACCCGTGGATGTTCGAAGACGACGGAATGAAGAAACTCTCCTTTGCTGCCGATGGCATCGGGCCGTCACACGGCCTGGTCATCGATCGCTCATCGAAGAAAGGGGATATCATGGTAACCGGCTTGGTATCGGCGGCCCATGCTTCCGGACTGCAAGTCCATCCATACACTTACCGTACTGATCCTGGACAAATTCCTGGCTATGCAGATTCTTTTGAAGAGTTGTTGGAGCTGCATTATTTTCTGGCAGATGTGGACGGGTTGTTTACCGACTTTCCAGACAGGGCAGTCAATTTTCTGGACTCAAAAGACTGAGGCCATTCCATGCGCACATTAATCCTCGTTGCCGGTCTGTCGTTGCTCTTTTCATGTGCGAGCAATGCAGTGCGCATCACCTACAACTCGGAACCTCAAGGCGCGATGATTACTTCAGTCGACTCCATTACCCCGATAGGCCGAACTCCCGTCACTGAGGCTTACAACCTCGCGACACTGCCAGAACCGGATGAGAATGGCTGCGTCGTCATTCCCGGGGTCGAGGCTGTGTGGGACAGCGGCGCCACCGCCCGTGTTGGTCGGCTGCGCATCTGCGACTACCTTGAGCAGACCCAGCGCTATGTAGAACTCCCCCGGCCCAGAGGTTATCCCGGTCTGGATATTGATCTCGAAGTGGCAGCGGAGCGGGGTCGGCAGCGGGCGAGAGACGCAGAATTTAGTACTCTTGGTGGTACTGGTGTCGAACCACCACGCAGTAACCCCACCGGCAATCTTTAGCAGGAATCTCGCAATCGTCGACTCACATCGTCGTAGGCATCACTGACCAATTTGGTGAGAGCCGTTTCATCCACAGCTTGATCTGGTCGAAGTTTTACATGTCGCATGCGCTTGCCTGAACCTTCCAATAAACCGGATGGATCTTCCAGAAATGCACCGGTAAAAAAGCCGACGTTTACATGCGACTTGAATACATTCACATAAGCAAAAGCAGCTTGTTCCACACAAGCAGTTGGCATGCCATCGTGCATCGTCTCGTAGACATCATCTCCGCGCTGACGAAACACTGCAAACCAATGTCTGGCGATGGAGAATAATTCCGCAGGATCACCGGAGAGCCACTCTTCGATTTCGGGAATGTCCTGTCCTACATTGCTAAAGATAAAGAGTTGCTTGTCCATTCCAGCCAATCACAATGACATTTCGATCTTACGGTAGCCGTTCATCTGAGTGATCTGTACATCGCCTTCTAGCATTTTAGGAAAAGAGTGTTCTGAGAATACGGGAATACCTGAACCTAAGGTAACAGGCACTTCACTCATATTGACTTCGATGGGCAACCCATTATCCAGAAACGCTGAAGCAAGCTGGCCACCGCCTATTAGCCAGACATGCCTGGCATTCCTGGCAGCAGCGTCGTCCATGAATTCACCGATTGATTTCACGAGCTGCAAATTCGCTCCTTCCAATGCCTGCAGCTCCCGATTGGTAAACACCCAGGTTAATTTGTCTTCGTAGGGCCAGGACCCATAGTCGAACACAAAGTCATAGGTACCGCGACCCATAACCAGCCCGTCGACGTCGGCGAATAATTCTTCCAGATAGGCCTCGCTGCCTTCGATTTTTACCTCATCGAGCCAGGACACATCACCGTCTTCTCTCGCGATAAAACCGTCGGCACTGATCGCTGCGTGGTATGTAATCTTCATGTAGTTGCCAATGTATCCAATCGTGCGGGTCCGGAGAATTGATTATCCGAATGAAATACTTGTCATGCATCACTTGCAAAGCTCAGTTCGGTAGCCTCTTGAGTTATCAAAGAAGGATTAGTTCGCCAGTCTTCCGCCGCGTCAACATACACTTCCAGCCTGTTGCCGTCTGGATCACTGAAGTAGAGCGAAAATGACACATGATGGTTTATGGGGTCAATTTCTACACCTGCGGCTTCTAACTCTTTTTTCGCATCATAGAGGTCATCCTTATCACCACGGATTCTAAATGCAAAGTGATCGACCCCCACACCCTGAAAGTTTTTCTCAGCTTCGGAACCAATTTCGATAATTGCGAAATCGTGATGACTTCCCAAAGTAAAAAATATCATTCTCCATTCTTTAGATTCTGCGCTGATAGGCAGTCCCAAAAGCTTATGATAGAAATCTTTCGATTTTTCCAGGTTGCTAACCTTGAGGACCACATGACCAAGAGACTCAATCTTCACTGTTGCCTCCCATGGCGCGTAGCGCCTTGAATAGCGGGCAGGGCTAGCCCTGTCCTTGTTTGATTTGGTTGTTGTGTGCATTCATAAACTATTCACCTAGAAAGAATGAAAGCACTGCTGAGCTTACAACGAAAAACAAACTCACAATGAAAAAAGGTATTGCATGCGCAAGTAGTGCCGGACAATCAATCACATCACTACGGGGCGAAATAAAGAAATAGGGATCAAGTTTCTGGACCTGAGCGATGAACATCCGGCCGTAAAACAATGCAGGCATAGAAAACGCAAACAAGAAGAGTTCAACACCCATTAAATCCAGCAAAACCAATAGTTCAAGGCCTATACCCAGTTCCGGGCCTGCGACCGCCAGACAAACAAATATCATCAGGATTTTAATGATTGCTGACTTATTCATTGGTGATTTGGTTTTTACCCTCAGGGTGCATTTGGTACATAACGCCCTTGGCTGATGTAAAAGCAATGTACTAACACACTATCAGTGTCCCCCGGCAAATCACTCCTGTGAATTACTTCTCAGGCCCAGAAGTATTGCGGTGACAACTAAACCAAATCCGGACACGCGCTCTATCCAATTCTTTGAGTGTTCACTAATCTTCTGAGCAATCCAACTGGCCCCTTTCCCATAAGTCGCCAGGAACATCCCATCCACGACAATGTAGGTTGAGCCAAGAATCAGTATCTGGGTCAATAAAGGCTGCTGTGAATCTATGAACTGTGGAAAAAGCGCTGCAAAAAACACAACCGCTTTTGGATTCGCTGCGGAAGTAATAAAGCCGCGCAGCCACAGGCTACTCAGTGATGCTTGTGGTATAGCCGAAGCTCTGTTCTGGCCATTAAATGACGCAATGATGGTCTTGATACCAATCCATGCCAGGTACGCAACCCCCAACCATTTTACGACAGCGAATCCATATCGGGATGACATTACAATCGCTGCTAACCCGAATCCCGCAAGCGCGATTTGGATAGCATTTGCTGCGAGATCACCAGCGGCCGTCGCTAGTGATCTTTTAAAACCGTTGCTCATACTGACAGAAATCATCAATAGATGACTCGGTCCTGGAGTGCTCATAAACAGTAATATGGTCCCTATATACAGCAGCCAAATTTCCAGTGTCATGCTCGTTCCTTTGTGAACAGTGGTTTATTAGTCATATTGTGGTCAAAAAGTGCCAGGCTCATAGTGTCCTGAATAATGGCAGACTGGTCCTGCCTTTGATTGATCTTTTATATGTTGATCTAACAGGAACACTAGCTCCTATCGAAATCAAAATCCCGACCGCTGGCTTTACAATTTGGTGCGCACTCACCATCTCGGGACTGATACACCTCCACACGAACTAACGGTTCGCTGTTTAAGAACTCTTGAGTCAGGCCGGATTGAACGATGCCGCTGCCAGAGCCGCCTTCGATTTCCCAGGTCGTCACTGTTCCATCTGAATTTCGCATCTCCACAAATAGAATTGAATGTGGGTCCATTAAACGAAATCCCGTAACTCTTCCTTCTATCTCTATCAATTGAGAGGTGTCAAATAATTCGAGTCCATGATGAGCGGAGGCTGACCCTGTTCCAATTGCGGCCAACCCAAGGAGTATTAATAGTTTATTCATAATCTTGGCTCCAGACATGAAGGTGCTCTCTTAGCGTGTAATGTCCTGAACAATGAGCTCGGCGTTAGCCGAGCCCTGGATTGAGCTGATTGTTATGTGCCATCTCAAATTTATTCCCATTGGCGCCATGAAGCGTACTTATCGCCAAGTCTGATATAGAGACACATTACATAAGCCCAGAACAGCGCTTCGACACCTATCGCCAATACATAAAAATCCAGCGAGGTATTTCTGTTACCTACAATTACATCATCAAACAGCGGTAACAAATACGCAATCCACAAAACTACAAAAAGGCAAATACCTAAGATTTCCAGTTTCTGTGCAATACCTCGATTCAAGTTTGTCCAGCTCTTCTGCAGAAATAGCCTTATCCAGAGTGGCGCCTCAATAAATTCATCTGATTGCTTATTCATCGCATATAGCTCCCATTCAAGTTCATCGACATCAACATGTAATGCCTTTGCCAGAGCCCTCAATGATCTATAGCTAACCCGATATCCAGCTTCCGCGCGTTGAATAGTTCTCAGACTTAACCCTGCAGATTCCGCCAGATCTTCTTGCGATATTTTGTTCTGTGCTCTTAGAATTTTGATCATCGTCGTAGCCCCGAAGAAAGGCGAGCTAAATGTTCTTTCAAATATGCTGCTGGCGGTGACGTAAAAAACCCGCCAGTTTGGCACGTAGTGCCTGTAATGCCCTGAATAATGGGCTCGGTACCCAATGCCGAGCCCCTGATTGATTTGATTGTTATCCAGCCTTGGCGCTGGTGGGCGTTACCCATCCGATCTCTGCGCCACCTGGGTCTCGGATCATGGCGATGCGGCCAACCCCTGGGACATCCCAGGGTTCGCGCAGAACTTCAGCACCAGCCGACTTAGCTTGAGCCAGGGCACTGTCTATGTCGTCCACATGCAAATATATTACCCAGCGGTTTCGGGCTAATTCGCTACTGCCCTCTTCGAGAGTCCATATGCCGCAGACTACTTTTTCTCCCAGCATCGCCAGCCAATACTTGCCGCCGTTAGGCATAGTCTCAGATTGAAAACGCCAACCTGCTGCGTTCTTGTAAAACTCAATGGCCGCGTCGGTATTCTGAGTTTGAAGTTCAATCCAATTGAATTCGCCGTGTTTCGTCATGTTTGAATTGGCTATCTAACGCCATTGAATAATGGGTACGCCTATGGCGCACCTTTGATTGATTCGTTGATTATGCGGAACCTTCTCGCCTCATAATTAGCACATTTAGGCCATTTTCAATATAGCTATTTAGTCGCTCTGCAAGAAATTCCGGCGCATCCTCAGGATCAATCACTGAAAACCCAATTTTCCCATAGAACTCAATAAGATGATCACGAGGGATGCAATACACCGGGTCAGCCCCTAAAAATTGCTCTACGAATGAAAGTAGTTTAGTACCAATTCCCTGGCCTCGAAACTCTTCCAGGACTTGCATGCCTCTCAGCACGGAGTGACCATGCTCATAAGATATTCGTAGCACGCCTATTTTTCGATCGTTCTCTTCCGCGTAATATAGATCATCATTGCCTGACACTGGGCGATCGTAGCCAGATTTCTGATAGAACTCCTTAAGCCAGCTTGCAGTGTCTGCCTTGCAGGATTGCAGTTGCATTACCATGCCTCGTAACGCCCTTGATTGATCTTTGGTGTGTTGGACTGACTCCGGTTTAGCTGCCACCCCCTGGGGCTTCTATACAACTAATTTCCCAGGGAATTCCATATTTATCAATCAAACTCCCATAAGCAACAGACCAAAACATCTCTTGGAGTGGAATTTGAACCTCTCCGTTCTCAGACAATGCAACAAATAGTCTTTCCGCTTCTTTAGGATCATCGGGTTCGATTAGGAGGCAAAAGCCCTCTGCCTTTCTATATTCGTCAGGAGGAACGTCCGCGCCCGCCAGTTCCCATTCACCTAGAGTTAGAGTCGCGTGAACTATTTTATCGCTCCATCCCTCGGGAGCATGATTTGCCGCCGGCGATTCGCCAAATGTAGTCATGCTCAGCGATCCACCCAATGTATGGTTATAGAATTCAAACGCTTCTTTGCAGTTGCCATCAAAAGTGATGTGAGGAACCAGTTTCATATTCAAATTACTCACTATTTCGTTTCGGTGGTCAATGCATCGAAATGCACAACACCTCGGGTGATAGGCTCAGCTCGGAAAACTGAGTCCTCAATTGACTTTTTATCAGGCCGTAGCTCATGCGCTATTCCGTCTCGATTCGAAATCATCATGGTTTTTTCCCTGTTTCTTTATCTCCATTTTCTCCCGTTGCTGTTCTTCCAATACATGTTTAGAGCCAGGATTGAAAACAGAATCCAGTTCCAGGAAGCTGAACGAGATACCGCCGGTTCTATTTGAGCCATCTTCACTGCTGAACCACTGCAATCCCAGGAGTCTGTAGACCAGTAGAACCCCAAAACCCGGGAACAACCACAGAAATACTAGAAGGCGAATCCTTTTGCCAGTTCGGGGTTCCAATTCAAGAATCGTTTTACTAAAAATCGAACTGGCTATTCCATGGATGAGTAGAAGCGACAGAAGTATGGTAATTAGGCTGGTATTGCTCACTGGTAGACCTAACGCACTCAATAACGGGCAAGGCGTTTGCCGAGTCCTTGATTGATTCGATAGTTATGTACCTTCGACATCCAATAGTTCCGGACCGAAGGGATTATCAATTAACAAGCTCCACTTAGATTCACCAGATCTGGAAAAAACCATACTAGCGATTTTCTCTACACTGCCCTTGTTCCCTTCGGGGTCAACTCCTTCTAAGGTCCATTTTGTTGTGACTAAAGCCAAATCATTTGCTTCCACGGACTTTACAAGTTGTGTACTGATAGTCATTGGAATATTCATAGAGAATAGTGCTTCGTAATAGGCAATGACCTCATCAACTCCATGAGCTAAATCTCCTGGCTGTTTTACTAAGCAAGCATTTTCGTTATAGATAGACTTTATGGGCTCTATCTGTTTTTCTGATATAGCGCGGTCGAGATTTTCGATAATCTGCTCGATAGTCATGGGGTTCCTTTTCTTGTGTATATAACGCCCTGGGTAATGAGTGCACCTTTGGCGAATCCTTGATTGATTTGATTGTTATGCCTCGTTTACACGATATCTCGAGTTATGAAACTAGCTTATGATGACTCGCTAGTGATCATAAAACCATAAAAATCGGATAACTGCTGCAATGAATC
>JAKSCP010000499.1 GCA_022360535.1 Pseudomonadales bacterium
CTTTCATAAAACCCTGCCTGATGAGATTTCATTTCAGATTTACATTGATGGTACCGGTGTTGTACTCGATTACGCCACGGCTACCAGTGATGACAGGCCGGTGCAATATGACGACGTTAAGACCCAGTTAAAGAACCTGAACAGTGTGGTCTACGAATACAAAGGCATTGATCACGAACCACAAGTTGTGCGCTTGTTATGGGGCAGCATGATTTTCTATGGTCGCCTCGCTTCCATGCAGCTGACCTATAAACTATTCAAGCCTAACGGTGAGCCATTAAGGGCGACTGCTGACATGAAATTTACAGGATTCGTCAGCAAGGAAGAAAGCAGCCTGTCAGCCAGAACCTCATCGCCGGATTTGACTCATGTGGTGGAAGTCAAAGCAGGGGACACTTTGCCTCTGTTATGCAATCAGGTCTACAAAGATAGTGCCTACTATCTCGCAGTTGCTGAAGCGAATGGGCTGAGTCACTTTCGTGATATCAAGCCTGGCCAAAAACTCTTTTTTCCTCCTCTTTCCTAAACTATGGCTGATTCTCCTGACAAAGATAGCGAAGGAGTATTGAGGCTTACTGTTTATAGCGGTGGCTCGAAACTTCCGGATACCGTTGAGTTCGACAGCATCGAGGTTGAAAAAGCTGTCAACATGATTCCGGTTGCCAGGATTACAATTCCTGATGGCAATATGCCAAACAAGGAATTTCCTATAAGTGATTCAGATGATCTGAAACCTGGAAGCGAAATCAAGATTGACGCCGGCTACGGGGACGATGAGGAAACAATCTTTGAAGGCATCGTTGTTAAGCACAGTGTAAAGATTTCTGGCGATAACTACGCCAGGTTGCAGATTGAGTGTCGCGACAAGTCCATTGCGATGACTGTTGGTCGTAAGAACGCCAACTATGTCGACCAGAAGGACAGCGACATCTTCTCCACACTAATTGGCAACTACAGTGGATTGACTGCCAGCACTGACAGCACCACAACCCAACACCCTGAACTTGTTCAATACTACTGCACTGATTGGGACTTCCTGCTTTCCAGGGCAGAAGTAAACGGCATGTTGGTAGTTGTTGACGATGCTGCGGTGTCGGTAGCGGCGCCTGACGTGAGCAGTTCGGCCTCGCTGGGTGTGACCTATGGTGAAGATTTAATCGAGTTTCATGCTGACCTCGATGCACGCAGCCAGTTTTCCCAGGTAAAAGGTTTTTGCTGGGATCCTGGAACCCAGGATATTGTTGAGCAGGTCGCCGGTACGGAAAGCCTTAATGATCAAGGGAACCTGGACTCTTCTGATCTGGCCAGTGTGCTGGGTCTGGACAGTTACACCCTGCAGACTCCGGTCAGTATGGAGAGCACTGCCCTGGGGGACTGGGCTGCAGCTCAACAGGTGAAATCAGGCCTGTCCCGCATCACCGGCAGGATGAAATTTCAGGGATCGGCGAAAGCCAAGCCAGGGAAACTGATTCAGGTTGCCGGAGTGGGAGATCGCTTTAATGGCGATGTTTTTGTCAGCGGCGTTTTCCATGAAATCGCTGAAGGTGATTGGAGTACCGAAGTTCACTTTGGCATGTCCGCCGATTGGTTCGCAGAGAAGCGTGATCTTGCGACACCACCTGCTTCAGGTTTGTTGCCAGGCGTGGAGGGATTACACATCGGTGTTGTGATGAAGCTTGATGAGGATCCCGAAAAACAAAACCGAATTCAGGTGAAAGTGCCGGTACTGCAGGCGGAAACCCAGGGGGTGTGGGCCAGGTTATCCAATTACTATGCCTCCAATGGCTTCGGTGAGTTTTTTATTCCGGAGATAGGTGACGAAGTGATACTTGGTTATCTCAACAATGATCCCGGACATCCTGTCATTCTAGGCAGTCTATATAGTGCCAGCCGCACACCTCCCTACGATCTCACTGCGGAAAACTACATCAAGGCGATCGTTACTCAGAGCAAGATGAAAGTCGAATTCGACGATGAGAACAAAATCATCACCATCGTCACGCCGGAAAGCAACAAGATTGTTATCAGTGACGATGACAAATCGATACTGATTCAGGATCAAACGGACAATAAGGTGGAGTTAAGCACCGGGGGTATCACGCTGGATAGTCCGAAAGACATTGCCATTAAAGCGACTGGAAAAATTTCAATGGATGCGACGGGGGAAATTTCCATTTCCTCAAGTGCGGATGTGAAAGCGTCCGGATTAAACATCGAGCACAGCGCCAATGTAGGGATGACAGTCAAGGGCGGCGCCTCGGCTGAGTTATCTGCAGGCGGCAACACCACGGTGAAAGGCGCCATGGTAATGATCAATTAACGATCTGGCTAAACAGAAGAAATAGAAAAGGAGTAACTGAACCCATGCCATTGGCCGCAAGAATAACCGATATGCATACCTGTCCCATGCAGACACCGGGTGTACCTCCGGTACCGCATGTCGGGGGGCCAATTGTTGGTCCCGGTGTACCAACCGTCCTGATTGGCAAGATGCCGGCAGCCGTCGTTTCTGATAGCTGTGTGTGCGTAGGCCCTCCGGACACTATCGCTATGGGTTCGACCACAGTCACGATTGGGGGCAAACCTGCAGCCCGCATGGGTGACACCACCGCCCATGGCGGCCAAATTTCAGTTGGCTGTCCGACCGTAATGATCGGAGGCTGAATCAGTAGAAGAAGTGTTATGGCAAATAATTCTGACAATTCATTTTTAGGTCGTGGCTGGAGTTTTCCACCTCAGTTTGAGCGCAATAATGGAGTGCTCGAGTTGCAAATGGTGTCTCTTGAAGCAGACATCAAAGAAAGTCTGGGCATCTTGCTTTCTACGGCCCCTGGTGAGCGCGTCATGCAACCATCCTATGGCTGTGGACTTAAGAGCATGATTTTCGAGTCAATGGATGAGACGGCTATTACTGAAATAAAGGATGTAGTAGAGCGCGCCATCTTGTTTTTTGAACCAAGAATTACTCTGGAAGATATTTCAATTGATACAGAGGATGTCTATGACGGGCTGGTACGTATCCAGATTGAGTACACAATTATATCTATCAATACACGCAGCAATATTGTTTATCCGTTCTACATTCAGGAAGGAACATCGGTCAGCATCTAGTTGAGAGGCATCAAGATAGAAGTTTCAAGTTTCGGTGGCAAGAAACGTTCAGTTGTTGATTTATAAAAATGACAAATTCAAACCTCGCATATGCACTAAAGGGCATGGATCAGGACCATAGACTTCCTGCTGCCCTGGAAGAGGGGTACTTCAATGTCGATGAAATGACATTCGAAGACCTGCTCGCTGCGAGTGTGGAATTTGCCTCGTCATTGAAGTACTACAACTCTGGCGCTATTGAAAGTGGCAACTGGCGTTCATTCCTCGCTTCAAATGAAATCGTCATCATGGCCCTCATCATCCACAGGGACATTACTTCTTTACGTAAACGCATATCGTCTGGTCGTTCTAATTCCGCTGGCCAATTGTTTGCCGTGGTGCTGCCACTAATCGAGGATCTCAATAGTTGGCTAAAGGATTTGAACCGCTCTGAGTCTTTGCCTGCCAGAGACCTCGCCGCATTGATAGAACGGCTGATCTATAGCAGCCTGTTAGCGGAAGCGCACAATGTTGGGAAGCTGCTCGAGTATTTCAGCAACTCGGATGAAGAAATGGATGGGTCAGACTATCCCAGGTTGAGCAGCATCTGGGAAATTCAGACCGAAAATGTGGATGAGGGTAGTCAATACCGGCGTGCGGTGATCTCCGAAATCGAGAGTGATGTTGCGGCAATCAAATTACTAACGCGATCTACTTTCGAGTTTCTGAATGCATTCGACAATCTCAAATCTCATTGCCAGGTTTTACTTCCGCAAGCACTGAAGACAGAGTCACACGATCCGGCAATTAGTCTCTTTATTACATTTCTCAAGCTGTACCAGTACGCTCAAGAGAACGTTAACTCGTTTACTCAACGGCATCTGGATTTCTATTACAGAGAAATTCTCAGAACTCATGGTCGGCAGAAAGACCCCGAGACCACGGTGCTTACTTTTGAGATTCCCGAGGGTGCGGATCCAATTCAGATAGAGGCAGGCAGAAACTTCACGTGCGCTAAAGATGAATATCTGAAAGATGTTCTCTTCGAAACCAGTGAAGAGCTTCTGGTGAGCGACGCCAGGGTGGCGGCATTGCATACCTTGAATTTCACCAGGGAAGAGATGATAACCCCGGAATGCGATATGGATTTCGTAACGAAAATCCAGCGCCAGGATATTCCGCTCGAGCTTGTTTATGACGACTACGACAATGAGTTGAGCTGGCCGCTGTTCGGAGATGCTGTCACAAGTTCCAAGCATTCTGCCAAAACACAAACTGACGCAGACATGGGAATCGCGATTGCATCGAATGTTCTGTTCCTCGATGAAGGCGATCGAAAGATCATCTTGAGTATCGACCTCAATGATAATGCTAAACCCATTTCCTCTTATATTGCTTCCCTGGTCGAGGTGAAAACGAGAAAAGAGTTCAAGGCTTCACTCTATGCTTTGTCCCTGGCCTCGTTAAAAAAAGAAGACTCGCAAGTCCTGAAGGTTAATCTTTCCGACGATTCAATCGCCCGAATAATGACTGCGGCCGAGATGGTGGACCGGAGCGATTCCCCAAAACGCATTAATGTCACAACAGGGGAGGAACTGTCAGCTATTTCCTGCGCAGATTTGTTTACAGATGTTCTGGAACTCGTTGATGCCACGGCAGTGCAAGCTGACCCGCTGCAGCACAGGTTGCTTCACGCCGACTCGCAGGAAGAATTTTTACATGGGCTTGGAGATATTGTTCGGTTTTTCCTTTTGGAAAACGTGACATTCGGCAAACTATTAGATGGCTCGCTGGATAATGCCGCACGCGAGCTTGGCTGTGAAAAGTCGCTTAAGGCAGTGAAGCAGGAACTGCTATTGGGAAGGGATCGTCTGTTCAAAAAGTACCTGGGCTCAGCATTTGTGATCGATCTCAGCATTGAAGATGGCTGGTACCGGGTCAGTCGCTACGATGTGCTCAGGGGCCCCCATGACGATTCCGGCTTCAAGCTGGTGTTTAACATCTCTCCGGACGCGCCGGCAATCTGTGGCTGCTCACCGGATATTCATGGCGAAGGCTGGGATACAGAGTTGCCACTCCTGAAATGCAGTCTCAATCCCGAGGCGAGTCTCAATGTCTACAGTCTGCTGGAAAAATATGATCTGGAAGAAATCGGTATTTCCGCAGAGGCTCACGGAGTCAGGAACGTCGTTGTCTACAACAACATAAGTCAGCTGGATCCTTCAAAGCCATTCTATCCATTCGGGCCAAACCCCAGCACTAATTCCTATTTTGCCCTGGCCTCACCGGAAGCAGCCAGAAAGCACATCGATGCTTTGTGCATTCATCTGCACTGGGGTGAGCTGCCGTCGGGTGAAGAAGGATTCTACGGCCACTATCAAGGCTACCCATCGAAATACAGAAACGAGAGCTTCACGGCCAAAGTCACTGTCCTGAATAGTGGGAGCTGGCAACCAGTAACCCCCTCGCAAATACAGGTTGCGCCATTGTTTCAATCAGCCGGTCGCAAACTCAGTGAGCATCAACTCATAGATGTCGATTCTGTTGAGCACCTTAAACCAGTGGACATTGATCAGTTGCAAGAAGACTTTGATCTTGGTCTTCGCACTCGCAGTGGGTTCATCAAGCTGACTTTGGCCTCACCTGGCACTGCTTTTGGGCATCAGGAATACCCTTTGCGGCTAACCGAAACAATCGAGGCTAACTCAAAAAAGAAAATGGGCAAAAGGAACAAGCTGCCCAAGTCTCCTTACACACCCTTGCTGAATAAATTGAGCGTCGACTACATCGCCAGTTCAACAATCAGCATGCGCACAGCGCCAAATGAAAAAATCGATGCCCATAGCGAACAGGTCTACCGGATTCACCCTTTTGGTGTCGAAAAGATTTATCCGGACGCGGGCAGATCAGAAAAAGGAATATTCAAACCGTTTGAACAGGATGGGCATCTATTAATTGGAGTATCTGCTTCAGAGGCGCCTGGTCGTCTTAGTCTGTATTTCTCCCTCGCAGACGATTCTGTGCGCAGTAAATCTGGAGCGGGGGCGGTACATAGCTGGTCTGTTTTAGGGTCGACTGGCTGGGAACCCTTGCGTAAGGACCAAATTGTTTCCGATGGTACTAAAGGGTTCCTTAGTTCCGGGATCGTTACACTGGAGTTACCTAAAGACCTGTCTAACAGGCACCCTGACATGCCGGGTGATCTCTATTGGTTAAAGCTTTCATCGGACAATCCATCCGAAAGTTTCTGTAGTTTACGCCAATTGAAGACCCACGCTGTGACTCTGCGTCGAGCAACTGATGAGGCAGTCTTCGATTGGCGGCAAGTTTCCAGGGCAGCGTTGCAGTGGCGGCCTGTCACATCGATTCCAGGCATGTCGTCTGTTAATCAGCCGGATGGATTCATACAAAGCGCCGATACCGAAGATCGCAGACAGTTAAACACTCGGATTAGTGAGCGGATACGCCACCGGTCTCGTGCGGTAAGCGCATGGGATTATGAGCGATTGATTCTGCAAAAGTTTCCCATGGTTGGCAAAGCCGTGTGTTTTCCCAATCGGCAGACGTCCAGCCTGCACCAGGTTCCGGGACATTTGCTGGTGGTAGTCACCCCGCGAATTTCCAATCCAGATGACAGTATCGGCAAGTCTCCCAAGTTGAGCGCCGTTTATCTCAACGATATCCATGACTATGTTTCCTCATTAGGGTCGGCTTTCGCCCACGTAGAGGTGGCGAATCCGGTCTATGAGTGGGTGCAGGTTCGTTGCGCGGTCGTGTTTGAAAAATATGCCCAGGGTACAAACTACTCAAAAATCCTTAACCACGATATTTGCCAGTTTCTCAATCCGTTTGCGATGGGGGGTTATGGGCTTGATCTTTCATCGCCCATGAAACGGGAGGATATCTATTCGCACATCTACAACCAGGACTATGTCAGTTATGTCACAGACTTTTCCATGTTGCATATCACCAGAAGTGCTGATGGTTATTACAAGCTCGATGACACGGTGCGCAATGAAATCGTCGAAGAAAGCGCGGACATCGTGCCCACTTTCCCCTGGAGTCTTATGGTGCCGCTTAAGCGACATCACATTGAAGTGGCCACACAGATTGAACCCATCGCACCAGAAGTGACGGGCATAAGAGAGCTCGAAATTGGCAATACTTTCATAATCGGCGGAATGTAGCGGATGGCGAAGCAAAACAGAGAGACGCTCAAGCGATTCTTCAGCGCAGGGAAACTGCCCTCTGAAGAACACTTTGCTGATTTGATCGATTCGTCATTGAATACCATTGATGAAGGCTTCACCAAATCAGAAGAATTTGGTTTTGAGATAACACCACAGAAAAATACCAATGACATTGAAAATCTGATCAGCTTCTTTCGTAAGCTCACAGACAAGCACCCTTCCTGGTCACTAAGCTATCAGGCCAAAGATGAATCGCTGCAGTTTATTCACACAGATGCGGTGGATAATGAGCGTAAAACCATCATGTCCCTGGATAAGGAGGGTAAGGTTTCGATTAGTACTCCGGATCTGGGAGATGAATCATCTCCCAGTCTGGAGACCTATACCGATCAGATTCGCCTGGACGTTGGCGGTGCGATCAGGGCACCGGCGAGAGCGGGGGTAGCATTGACTCCTGACGCCTCAATTCCAGCTGATGGCGTGTTCCATCCAATAACTGACAAGCTGTTTGGTGTACAGGCGTTGGAGGTGGTAGCCAAGATTGAGCTGCGGGAACAGGCCCGGTTCGCGATTATGCATGCGGTTGCCCTGAACGCATACAACCCGAGCTGGAAAATTTTGAATTTCTGGAATCGATCCAGGCGCATTCGGATTCACCAGTCCTATTATAGTGGTCCGAGGGATCGGCTCAAATTGAAGTGGGAGCCAGTTCAGGATGAGGACAATCCAGGTGTATCGCTGTATCGATTGAGCATGAAATCTGCGTTTCGATTTCCGGAAGAAACGAAAATACATTATCACGTGACCAAGCTTTGGAGTGAAGAGTGGGAGTCACACCACGATCCGTTGTCAATGGGATCGGCGGGGTCGGCTGGCGAAGAAACTGAGTAACTCGGCATTATGAAATCGAGCCAAACCATAGCGCGCGAATCCAGGGAGGCTAATCCCTATGCGTTCGATCGGCTGCGCAAAGAGGGCATCTCTATATCTCAGGAGCTGTCGGGTTCTGGTTGGACAGATTACAACTACCACGATCCCGGCGTAACGATTCTTGAGCAAGTCTGCTTTGCACTGACAGACCTGATTTACCGTTCCAAGTTTGATGTTGCTGATTACCTCTGTGATGAAGAAGGGGAAGTCAATCTGGATAGTCTGGGTTTGCATGCCCCCCAGGATGTTTTCTTCAGCAGACCGACCACCATTACCGATCTGCAGAAATCTTTACTGGACATGTCCGACGGTGCAAGCCTGGTAAATGTCACCAACGGTGTTGAGTCTCAAAACAAAGGCGGCTATGGCTTGTACTCCATCAGCGTCAGACAAACTCAAGACAACGATGGAGAGGTGGTCGACGTCACCAAGCTGAAGCGCCAGGTAAAAGAAAATTTCTATCGAGTTAGAAATCTCTGCGAAGACCTGGACGGAGAAATCGAAATAGCTACGGAAATCGATTGCTTCTTACACGCTGAAATCAGCATCAAACCAGACTACAGAGCTGCCAGCGTACTGGCGGAATTGTATTTCGAGGCAGCGGCGGAACTGGCAAAGCCTGTGAGTACATCCTCCTACAGTGAGGGCTTGGCAGACGGCGTTTCACTGGACGATCAATTCTCCGGCCCCTTCACCAAGAAGGGTTTACTGAGCGATGAAGCCATTCAACAGTCGAAAGGTAAGATGAATCTGAGATTGCTCGAGTCAGCCATTCTGGCGCGCGCGCGCAGCATTCCCGGCATCGACTATGTGGCGTCACTGAGGCTAAGACCGACGGCTGGATTCCATGATACTGAGGACTTGCCTCCCAGCGCCAAATTCAGGCTGAAAAAACCAGTAGCCGAAGTCGATCTGCAGGGTGTGCGTGTATCTGTTTCCGGGCAGGTTGCCTTCTATTCCATGGATGAATTCCTGGCGCAACTCGATACCATTAATTTTGCGCGATCCAGTGGAAATTTTGCGTTGGAAGAGGATCTGCTGCTGGCAACTCCCAAGTCGGGTACTTTCAGAAACCTGGCCCAATATCAGTCACTGCAAAACCAGTTTCCCGATGTCTACGGCATAAACCAATTTGGTGTGCCTGAAAGCTACTCTCCTCAGCGCAAGGCACAGGCATTGCAGCTGAAGTCCTACCTGCTACTGTTCGAGCAGGTTATGTCCAATTATCTGGCGAATCTGAATTCGATCAGCCGGGTTTTTTCAATTGCTGACTATGATGAGGCGACTTACTACAGCGGAGTTCTCAGTGACTCCGAAATATCGAGCCTGGACAGAATTTACCCGGAGAATGCCAAAGAGGTTATTGATGACATCCTCAGCCAGATAGACGACTTCATTGATCGCAAGAGTCGCATGCTGGATTATCTGCTGGCGTTGTATGGTGAGGAATTTCGGCAAGATCAATTGCGCGGTGTTAACTACTACCACAATGCAGAGGAACTGGAACGCAACATAATCTTCAACAAGATTCGCTTACTAAACCGAATCAAGTACGCGAGCGGCGACAGGGCTGCGGCAGTCAATTTAACTCACAGGCATAATTCTGAACATACCTTGTTGGACGAGAGAGATCAGCATGGCGCACAACTGGAATCTGTATCAGGGCTGCAATATCGATCAAGTATTTTTCTCGGCTTTAAGCACCTAACCCCAAGATCATTAGTGCGTGAAGCTCTGCGTCTGGGATTTGATCTCGATAGTGCAATTAATGGCAACGGACAGTCGAACAACTCCAGCAACAGGTCTATTGAAAAAGCCAGAAGTTTATTCGCTGACACTAAAGATGACATTGACAGCGAAAAGCAGCAGTCCGACGCAATGCGAGAGCGTTTGCGACACTTCAGCCTGCTGCAAGACCCTCAGGTTCGACAAGCGGTCCTGGTTGATGGGGTTGGGGAATCCAACTACAAATATCGCGCTCGTACTGATGAGCTTTTACTTAGTGTAAGTGCTGAACTGTCTGGCTCGACAGGCGAAGATGAGACTGATAGTGAGTTCATCACCGTGCTGCAGGGGCATGGAAGAAGCAATGCGCAGAAAGCGGCCATCGTGCTTCGAAAACTCATGATACATCTCAGCGTTGAGTCGGAAGGGATGCATGTGGTCGAACACATTCTGCTAAGACCGTCCAGCTACGCTGAGCACAGCCATGAGTTCAAGCAACTGTTTGCCAATCGCATCAGTGTCATCTTCCCAGCCTGGACTGCCCGTTGTCGAGATCCAAGATTTAGAGAGCTTGCTGAACGGACCGTGCGGCAAAACTGCCCTGCACATATTTCCTGCGAGTTTCATTGGCTGGATTTTGCCCAGATGTGTGAGTTTGAATGTCTGAACGAGTACTGGCTTTCCTTGAGAAGCGATCATAATGATTCGGGCTCGGTGGACAAGGCGAGCGCAGCGTTGGTGAAATTCCTTGAGGTCCAGCGATTCAGGCAGAGTGCGCTCAGCAATCAAAATCATCAATACGCTCAGTTGAAACTGGCGGTATCTGAATCTGTGAGTCAATTTGCGGTCAGACTAAAAGTCCGCCGCGACGAACTGGAGTTGAGCAAACGCCGAGGTGATGACGAAGAACTCTCCTATCTGCGCGGAATAGAATTTCTGCAGTCAGAAATCAAACGGTTCAACTACTACGTAGTCCAGCATATGAGATTGTTACCTGAAGAAGCTTCACTCGAAGAGGATTGGAGTTTCTACACGGGCCGTGCGAGCTTGGTACTGCCAAAGTTAAATGCTTTCCACCTTGGTAATGGTCAGTTCAACCACTTTCATGAAATCAAAAACATTGTTGAGAGCCAGATTCAAAAACAAAACGACGCTTTCGATGTGCTCAGTTTTCATTGGCTAGTGCCATCGGATTTCAAGAAGTTTCATAGCATCTATTCCAATTGGGCGCAGAGCCATAACAGACGCTTTGCCAATACGAGCAAACTGGAGATTACCGCATCCAGACTGACTGAAGCTCTTAAGCGAATGGAGCAGAGAAGCGACACCACTGCTGACACTTATAGCTGGTTGAGCATTCTGGGTGACTTGTGATGGAAAAACGGCATTACATCGAGTCGGCAGTCTTCAAGATTACCTATCCTACTGAGGAGATTGCGCTTGCCCGGCAAACAGACTTTGAAGAGTTTGTGAAATCGAGATTGCTGGCCGCTGTCGAGGATGTATTCAATGAAGTGTCTGATGATCAATCTGTACTGTGGTTTGAAGAACTGGAGATAGATCTGGGTGAAGTTTCTTTCGCCTACTTCTATGATGATTTTCAGGAC
>JAKSCP010000154.1 GCA_022360535.1 Pseudomonadales bacterium
ACCACATTTGAGATCGCCGGTTTTCTGTTCAGTATGTTCGGTGACCTCAATTGCACCTATCGACGCAATGACAAGAATGCCCTGTTTGACGCATTTATGTTCAATGGTCGCAGGCGCTTATATGAAGGCGTCTATGAAAGAAAGGACATCCGCGGTGCCATGCGCTGTTTAAAGGAAGGCAAGATGCTCTGGTACGCGCCCGACCAGGACTATGGTGCTCAACACTCGGTTTTCGTGCCCTTCTTTGGTAACCTCGCTGCAACGATCACTGCGGGAAGTCGCTTCGCAAAGTTTAATGATTCACCGGTACTTTTTTTCAGTCACTACCGGAAACCGGACAACTCAGGGTATGAGATTTACTTCAGTTCTGTATTAGAAAATTATCCCAGTGGCGATGATGAAACCGACGGCGAGATTATTAACCAGTTAGTTGAAGATGCTATCCGGGTGCAACCCGACCAATACTTATGGTTGCACAAACGATTCAAAACACCGCCACCGGGCGAAGCAACAAATCCTTATTGATAGATGCACAAGCGATGAATACATCAAATTGGCAAAGCATGGACGTAAGACTGTTTTCAGTCGCTACCAGCTTATTGCTTTCAGTTTTTGTATTCTTTCTCCCCGATATACCCAACGACGACTCATATACCTACATTAGAACTGCCGAGATTTTTCTGGAGCAAGGTTTAGGCGCGGCGATTGCCAATTACACCTGGGCAGGATATCCAGTGCTTATCGCATTGGTGAGCATGCTTGGGATTCCGCTATTCACTGCCGCTTACATAGTCAATGGGTTGTTCCACGCGCTATTGGTCTATTCCTTTATCAGCATCATCAAGCTGCTGGACGACTCCAAAGAAATTGTATGGCTAGGGGCTCTAACCATATTAGTGTTCCCGGAACTCAACGAATACCGAGAAATGGTCATACGTGACATTGCTTTCTGGGGTCTCTCAATCTTTGGGCTTTGGCAGTTCTTGCTGTTCTACCAGGATCGAGAGCTAAAGCGGGGTCTGTTCTTTTGTCTGGCTCTTGGGGCAGCACTGATTTTTCGCATAGAAGCCATTCTCTACCTCGCATTAACTCCGCTGTGCCTACTCTTTGATAGCCATCGAGAGGCTCATGAAAACCGGCGGGATACTCTGCGGCTCTTCGGTGTAGTAGCGGTCTTCGGCATTGGCACGTCCATGCTGTTGCTAGTCGCTGGTGTAAATATCTTCGCACTAATGCTTGAGTTCGTGTCGGTTTACCAACCATTTCTGGTTAACGCCATTAATCCTTCCGAGGCCCAAGTCGCTGCCATGGGGAATGCGATCTTTGGGGACTACGCTTCGATATTTTCACGACAATATGTCACTGCAGTCGTTGCATTTGGTTTGTTGGTTGTTTTATTCGTTAGTGTGTTCTACGCCATTAGCGGACCTTACTTTTGGCTGTTGGCGTATGGTTGGTTTCGAAAATACCTGGCGCTGGATAATAGAAAACTGATTCCTGTTTTTTGCTTTCTACTCATCAATGCTCTTATTCTTTTAGTATTCCTCTATATAACCCGATACCTCGAAGCCCGATACGCCATCATTCTTGCCTTGATGGTAGCGGTACAAGTGCCCTTCGTTGTGAAACGTATCATCGATAGTATCCGCGGCGCAGACTCCCAGATGTTCGGAACCTATTTCCTGATTTTGTTTTTCTTCTTCTGTGCCATTGATGGCTATGTCAGTTTTGGCGAATACAGAGATTGGTTATTGGATGCAGCTGACTACGTCAATGTGAATGCAGATCCTGACGCTGCTGTGATAAGCAACAATCACACTATCGCCTACTTTTCCGGAAAGGTGGACGACTACGATCAAGTAGTGAGAAACCTGACAGAGTTTGAAGTGCTGGAAGCAAACCCTGGCGATCTTATCGCCGTCGAAATGTTTTATGAGATGACGGTGTTTGTAAATAGTCCCGGGATTAGCCCTTATCTTGAGCAAGTCGCAGCATTTCCTTCCGATGGAGAACCACGTGCTGCTATTTATCGCCGAGTGAATCCATCCGAATAGAAGTGGATTTGAGGTTCCCTACCAGTCGTCGCTGATCTCACGCTTGGTAACCAGTACATCCTCCATGATCATGTAGTTAAGATCTGTTCCCATGAACATGTTGACCGCATCTTCCGGTGTGCATACCAGCGCTTCCCCAGGTCGACTCAAGGTGGCATTGATTAACAAGCCATGACCAGTCTTTTGTTGAAAGCGAGTGAGTAGCTTGTGAAAGTCCGGGTTGTTCTGCTCCCGAACCACTTGTGCGCGTGTGCTGCCGTCGCGGTAGACAATTACCGGATACTGCTCCTGCCATTTACGGCTCACTGGAGTATTGAACAGCATGAATTCATCCTGCCCATTGTCGGGCAACATCTCGGCGGCAACTGAATCCAGAATACTCGGTGAAAACGGGCGCCAGTGCTCCCGAAACTTTACCTGTTGATTGATGGCATCGGCGATGCCCATCTGGGTGGGGTTGGCCAGGATACTGCGATTACCCAATGCTCTCGGGCCAAATTCCATGGCACCGCGAAACCAGGCCACAAGCTGTCCATTGCTCAGGAGTTCAGCGGCTGCCTCATGGGGGTCGTCGATAATTTCCCACTGCGGCTTTTCCCGGTGCATCATACAGGCGTTCACACACTGATCGGTGTTGAACGAAGGGCCTAACATCATGGCATTGACGGGCTGAATCTTTATGCCTTCTTCTCTGACTGCATAGGCTGCAGCACCGATGGCGGTTCCAGGGTCACCGCAGCCTGGGTGCACGATCATCTCGTTGACCAGCGGATGGGATTTGATGCGCTGATTCAGGCGAATATTCATGGCACCAGTGCCTGCCACCGCAAGGCGCCCGGTATCCTTCAAGATGTCGCCCAGATAGTTTTCAATCAACCCTATCGCAATATCTTCATAGAGTTTCTGTATCGCGGCCGCGTAATGAACATAGGGGTCTTCCAACAAATTGCCGGCTCTGCGTGGACCAAGTTTTTCCACCAACTTGGCGCTGAAATAGTGACCTTTGGATTTGGCCTTGTATCGCCTTAAGCCAATGGTAGTTATTAGCCGCGTATCCACTTTGAATTGTTTGCCGTCGAATCTTGCCAGGTAAGACAGGTCATACTTGTCAGGGTCACCATAGGCAGCAATGCCCATGACTTTGTACTCACCGTCCAGAATCTCAAATCCCAGGTAATCGGTTAGCGCCGCGTACATGCCACAGAGAGAGTCTGGGCTGTAGAAGCGCTTTATCTTTTTGATTTTTCCCTGATGACCACTGCCAAGAAAAATGGCAGCGTACTCACCTTTCGAGTCATTGCAGAAAATGGCCGTCTTGTCATCGGTTTCGGCCAGGTGATAGGCACTGCTGGCATGAGCCAACTGATGTTCAACAGAAACCAGCTTTACCTTGTTGGGTGAGATGTGCAGCTTGTAAAGCAGCGAGCGCAGTTCTTTCATGTAACGGCGATAACGGCGATTGCCGTTAAACAGGCTGTCGATGCTGCGATCCGGTGCATACCAATGCCTGTAAGCGTAGTGCCATCTGGCACGACTAAACAGGGAAACCGGTGCATAAGGAATGGCTACGTGGGTGACGTCCTCCGCACGCAGGCCGGCTATCTGCAGACATCGCCTGGCTGACAGATAGGGCATTTCATTCTTCGCGTGCTTGCGCCGGATTAAGCGTTCCTCTTCGATTGCAGCCACCAGTTGGCCGTCCACAATCAGCGCGGCTGCGGGATCATGCCCAATTGCGCCTGCCAGGCCGAGAGTCACGTTAGTCATGCTGGTGCCTCTCACGCTGTTTGATCGGATTAACCGAAACGCCGGGTTTCATCCTTCTTTCCCTTTTTTTGCCGCGAACTGTTCCAGTAGATCCGCCGCTGCTTCACTCATCCGATAGAGTTCGGGGTTCGCTCCATAGGCCAGACCATTCTTGGACCATTGTGCATCAGGCAAGTTACGTAACATGGACAATAAACGCTCATCTAACTCGCGCTGCTGAAAAGGTTCACCACAAATTTCGCCGACATTGGCTTCTTCAATATGAAACGCATAACCACAGCTCGCCGTAGTTAACACCGGCAGTCCTGCGATCGCTGCTTCCAGTAATACATAACCAGCACTCTCCTGATAGGCTGGATGTAAGAGCAAGTCCGCACCAGCGAAGAACCGGGGAACATCATCACGGCCAGGCAACACCGCCACTTGTTCAGCGAGCCCCAGTTTCTTGGCCAGCCGCAGAAACCGATTGGGCTTCCCTTGACCAACTAACACATAGCGGACTTTTGCTTTCCATTTGTCTGGCAGAGAAGCAATGGCTTTAAGGGCACGATCAACCCCTTTGATCTTAAAACCCGAACCAACCTGCAATAGAAGCAGTTCATCCGCCGTAATTTTAAGTTCTTCACGCAGCGATTGCCGCGCATCCATATCGCGACTCTCCACTTTGCGATCTTCTGCCATCCCGGCGGGTAGCTGATACATGCGCGATTCACTGTGGGGATAGAAATGAAGGTATGCGTCCCGCTGCAAAGGCGAAAGAACTAATGACTGGGTTTCGCTCGCTGGGCCGAATACCGCTTCTTCGAAGGCGATAAAGTGTCGGTAACGTGGAGTGAACTTATAGTAGGCACCCCGCTGATTCTCTGCCTTGTCGGCGAAACAGGAATCGGCCGCAAAATACACATCGAGATGTGGCATTTTGTTAAAGCCCAAAACCAGATCAGCTTTCTCCGCAGGCAAATTTTCTTCAACCCATTCGCTAAAGTTCTGATATAGCTTGAGGCGATTCTTTTTCTTTATCGGTACCAGGGTGACATCCATACCCTCTGGAATATCGCCTTGCCAACGTAATGTGAAGACTTTTACCTCATGACCCCGTTGCATGCAGGTGGTAGCAATGCGCATAAAATCTCTTTGCTGCCCACCATAGGGAAAATAGTTGTAGATGAGAAAGCAGAGTTTCATGGAGCGTCAGTCCAGCAACAGCTTCTCGAACTGCTGCCAGACATTTTCTGGTTTGTGAGACGAAAAACAGGCTGGTGTCACTGCAAAAGGTTGTGAATCAAACTCATCGGTAATGCCCGGTCCCGTATAGCTGCAACTTCGTTTCACACAGGGAGCACAGTTCAAATTGGAATTCATGTGCAACTGTTTACTACCGAACGTGCCGGACAATCCAGGATCGGTGGGACCATACAGAGAGACTGTAGGCTTGGAGAGAGCAGCAGCCAGGTGGCCCAGGCCTGTGTCTACAGCGATCACTCCAGTGGATCGATTGATCTCATCAGCGATTCCCGACAGAGAAAGTTTATCAAGGACCTGCGCACCAGGAATGTCTCTAGCAATGAACTGGGCACGTTGCTTCTCGCTGTCATCACCCCAGGGCAGCTTCACTATGTAACCAGCGTCGGTGGCAATATATGCCAGGTGTCTCCAATAGTATTCGGGCCAGTGCTTGGTTGCCCAGGTAGTACCATGCAGGAACACCACTGTTTTTTCTCCATTCGCTGTCTCCGAATTGCCGAAGCGCGATGGGTCTAAACCGTAATCCACCTGATCCTGGTCATAGCTATGTTTCAAGGCTCGAGAGAAGAGCTGTCTAACCCGATCTACTGCGTGCTCGGTCCAGGGAACTGAATACACTTTGTTGTAGAACAAAGTGGCCAGGGGTTCACGAATCGTGCGATTACTCAGCCCTATCGTGAGACCGCGTGATAATCGGCTAATCACTCCACTCTTAATCAAACCTTGAGCATCGATCACCAGATCGTAGTGTTCGCCCTGCAGTGCATGTTTAAATCGGCGAAACTCTTTTCTCATATAAGTTTTCACCAGACTCTTGCGCCAACGCCGAATGGCGACAGGGATAACCTTGTCGACGGCGGGATGCCAGGAAGGAACTTCGACAAAATTTTCTTCAACTACCCAATCGAAGACCAGGTCGGTATGGGAACGATAAGCGTCAGTCACCGCTGGCAGGGTATGAATAATGTCCCCGAGAGAAGAGACTTTGACGATCAATACACGCAACTGGGCAGATTCCTTCTAAGATGAACTGGATGTAAGTTGTTCCACTGCTTCAGTCGCTAGCACGGGTTTCAACTCCGTCAGGCAACGCAAATGTCCAAAAGGACACTGGCGTTTGAAACAAGGCCGACACTCAATATCGGTAGCCAATAATTTTACCCTGTCGGCCAAGGGCGGTGTAAAGTCAGGCGAAGTGGAACCATAAATTCCAACGACGGGTTTTTGCAGCGCTGCTGCCACGTGCATTAATCCGGAATCATTAGAGACAACTGCTGTGACACAAGACATCAAATCGATGGCCTGAGCCAGGGAAGTGGCCCCAGCCAGGTTCTCGCAGTATTGCAGAAAGTCAGGATCTACATCTGCCAATATGGATTCGGTAACTAGTTGATCGTTGACTGAACCGAAAAACCAGAATTGCCAGCCTTTTCCGGCGAGATCATTAACCAGTTCGGCATAATGTTGCGCTGGCCACTGTTTCGCCTCACCAAACTCAGCGCCAGCACAGATCGCCAGCACTGGCCTGCTGTCATTGAGCTGAAACTCACTCATAACCGCCCTGGCGGATTCTGCCCTTACCGCCAGTCGCGGCGCCGGCACATCTTGCGGTGGAGCGCTGGCCTCGGGATAGGCCAGTGCTGCGAAACGATCCACCATTCTGGGAAAAGCGTCCGCGTCCAGCCGCCTGCAGTCATTGAGTAGCGGGCGCCGCCACTCGCCGAGCCAACCAGTACGTTTGGGTATTCCGGCATGAAACGGGATCAGGGCTGATTTAAAAGAGTTCGGCAGCACAATGGCCTGGTTGAAACCTTCACCACGCAGTGCCCTGCCCATTTGCCGCCGCTTTCTCAACTTGAGTTCGCCGTGCTCAAGTTCGGCAGGGATGCTCGCGTCAACCTCCGGCATTCGATCCAGCAGGGGTCTGGTCCAATCCGGCGCCATCACTGTGATCTTGCAATGTGATTGTTGCTTCAGGGCGATAAAAAGTGATTGCGCCATCACCATATCACCAACCCAGGACGGGCCGATGACCAGGATGTTCTCATTTGTTGCTGCAGGAGTCACAGGTTCAAGGTCCAACGATATAAGGGGCGATATAAACGGCGGTATAAACGGCAAAGAGGCATGATACAAAAATCCCTTGCAGCATTACGTAGAGCCGCTGAATCGCCATTCATTCTTAAAGGGATGGTGAGAATCAGTTCTGCATATCCGGCGTCACCCGAAGAACTTCGTTCACCGTGGTCAGACCGGCAGCCACCTTCTGCGCCCCACTTAGACGCAAACTAAGCATACCCTCTTTATAGGCTTGTTTGCGTAATTGAGGCAGATCGGATTTGTCATCAGCATAGCGGAAGAGTGATTCGGTAAAAGGCATCACTTCATAAATGCCTTCTCGTCCCAGAAATCCTGTTTCTCGACACTCCAGGCAACCTTCCGCATGAGTGGCTTTCTTTGGTAGTTTCACTTTCCACGGGGAAGTAAGAGTTTCCCAGGCTTCCTGGCTTACTTCTGTTGGTTGTTTGCAGTGAGGACACAATACCCGCA
>JAKSCP010000209.1 GCA_022360535.1 Pseudomonadales bacterium
CCACGTTCTCGATGATCTCTCTCACATTGATTTCGTAATTGTCTCTTTGTCTGCTGTAGCCCAGGGCACCTAGAAACTCTGTTTCTTCTGGCTCGGGTTGGATGCTGTCCAGGAATATTTCCACCTGGTTGTTGACCAGGGCTAACAATTCGGCGCTGTCCAAATTGTCATTGAGGTTTGCGGTCGCTGTCGGAGTGGGCGTGGCGGCTTCCAGACTTTCAACTTCCGAAGAAAGGTCTTCATAAGCGCTGGCCAAACGAATCACTGAAGGAAACTTCAGGTCCACCGCGACTTTGCGAGTGGGTCGGCGGGCAAAACGTTCTCCATCATTAGGGTACACAAAAGCTTCTATGGCGATTGAGCCGGACAGTGCCAGCCAAACGAATATGTCTCCTACAGAGATGGGTTCCACGCGCCACAGCCAGAGGTCTTTGAGTCCGTCTTCATTCTCGTCATAAAGAAAGGTGCTAAGCACATTGCCACCAGACCTCAGTACTTGTTGTGGTGTTTCCAGATCCATGCCTGAGGCACTACCTTTGAACAGAGAGACCTTGCCCCCTTCCCGTAACAGCAGGTCGTCTACATTATCGTTGTCCACATCTTCAAGAATTTCTTCATGGGTGAGGGCAAGTACACCTGTAAGGTTGGAAAAATCCAGATTGTCGATGTCAAATTCACCCAGCCGTTCTTCAATCTCTGCGATGTCCAGGCTATAGGAAGGGGTTTGTGGCAAGTAAGGATCAGCTTGCGGCTGTGCGATGAATACATCGAGCCGCTCCTCAGTGCGGGACACCAGATCATCCGCCCCATCACCACTGACATCGCGCAACTCGATTACTGGAATGCGGACAGCCTGGCCAGCGGACCGATTGAAGCGATTGATATTGAGCTGTGTGCGCAAACGCATGTCTGAAGTGATAGAAAGCGGTGACTGGTAATTACCGTCACCAGCATTGATTAGAATGTTAATCACTCCGGCACCAGGGATGACCAGGTCTTCAAGTCCATCTTCATTAATGTCGCGAGAAAAATGCAGGCGATTCACACCCTTGCTGATAAATCCGGGCAACCCTGTTTGAATAACTTCCGGTGGTTGCAGCTGATTACCATCCACATGCCAAACCTGCGCGGTCGAGCCGTCTACCAGGGCGATAATGGAGGTGCTGTCTGCATCGCCATAGCCTTGACTCAAGTCCCAGCCAATAGCATCACTATTGAATTGGATCTCCGCGTAGTTCTGCGCAAACTCAAAGCCCTGCTCGTCCTGGAAATAGATTCGTAACGCTTGTTTGGTGACGGTAATAAAGTCGTTTAGCCCATCACCATTGGTATCAGCAACGATGAGCTGCTCTGTGTCGGCGGGAAGGGTGAAAGGCAGTTGTGCATAGTTGATTTCGGCGGCACTAGCTCGTGCCCCGATGAAACCTAATAAAAGAAGGACGATCACAAACCGCTTCATCATGGCAGTGCCACCAGAAAGCTTGTCGTCGTGCCGTGTCGTAACATCAGATCAGGCAATCGGTCGGCATTAAGATGCATGACCTCAAACTCGAAAACAGTTTTGGGAGAAACATACTCCCAGAAGGGTTCGGCTGCGATCTGCAGATTCTGGTCGATCGCCTTCGCCGCTAATGTGCCATTGGCGGTGACATAGAGTGCGTCTTTATTGCCATCACCGTCCACGTCATAGCTAAGGGCCATCTGTTCCGAGAGCCCGCGTACGTTTTCTGCAGAAAAGCTTTCTTCCAGCCGGGAATTGGGGCGACGCTGGAATACCTGATTGGGGTCCTGCGCATAAATTAGCTGCGTTCGGTTGATGCTTGCATTGCGAATGGCATCCACCACGGGCACAGTATAGAAACTGACGCTCAGTGCGGGCTCGTCGTTCTTTAGTTTAATGACCTGCAGGTCCATGTCGTAGCCAGAGAAGCGCATTACCTGATCCGGATTGGCGAAATCAAAGTGGCCACCTTTATTAAGGAAGAACCTGGCATCCCAATTATTGCCATCACCGGATAGCCGCAATAAATCAGCCATACCGTCGGCATTCATGTCCACCAGTTCCAGATCGCCTCGAGAATCGAGATCGCCGATCCAGTCGGCCTTGTCAGGAAAAAGCCCCTGGGATCGTTGCAGGTGGATATTGACGCGGCCTTGACCATTCTCGCCAGCATTAACGTAAGCGATATCCAGAAGCTCGTCGTCATTGAGGTGCACCAGGGTCGCTGTTGGCATCCATTGCTCGCTGCGCAGCAGTGCACTGTCCAGACTTGCTTCGGGCTCCCAGACTTCAACAAACCCGGAGAATGGTGTTGGCGCTTCCAGGGCAAGTTCTACCACCACCCCTTGCTCGGCGTTAATGCCGAGACTGGCATCCAGATCGGCCTCGTTGCGAGCACGCTGAATTGGCGTAATGCCTTCGTTAAGCGTAGTGAATGTCATGGCGAGTTCAAATTTTTCATCGCCTTGACCGAGAAACAATCCGTACTCATCGTCACCGGCAAGCAATAAATCAACGACGCCATCGCCGTTGATGTCCGTTGGAATATTGGTGAATTGCACGCGCTCCTGATTGGGGATGGCAGCTATCAGGTCCCACTGGGCCAGTAGCTGTAGATTTCCGGCATAGCCTTCCTGTGCGGTGGACAGGCTGAACACCCCATTATTGGCAAACAGGACGAGTTCCTTGCCCGGCTCAGGGCGCAGATCAGCAAAGCCTACCGCAATGATTTCTGTCTTGATCTCCACTCTTTGGGGGGAAGCATCGAAACGGCCGTCTGCTTGCTGATGATAGATATGCAGTTCACGACCGAGTTCGGGAGAGAAATGGGAGACAATGATGTCCTTGCTGCCATCTCCGTTAAGATCTTCCAGCACGACTGGCTCCCAGTTTTCGTCGCGGCGCAATTCAAAAGTGGCGTAATTAGTCTGTGCAACGCTGGCGACGGATATCGCTAACAGAATCGGCAGCAACAGAAACCTGTGCCAGGGAGCAGTTCTATATTGCTGTTGAGTTTGATAACAGATCATAGGTTAGGGAGCAGTTGCAGGCAGCTACCCGATACTAGTTGCTTTCTTCTATCAGTTCACCGGCGTCGCTGCTGAAGTTAATTAGACCGAGCAGGCTGTGAGATCGTTCCCCCTCCTGTTGCTGGAAGCTGTACAGAGAGAATAGCCATAAATCGAGCAGGGAAACACTGGTACTGTCCGGACTTAGAGACGATTCATAACGAAACAGCGGTCCCAAAGCAATACGACTTATACGGCGTCCCGGATCCCACAGTTCGACCTCCACTTCCGCGAGGTCGCTATCCCGATAACGGGTTAAACGCACGGAATCACCCAGTTCATAGTCACGGTTGAGGCGAGTTACCAGGTCCTGGGCAGAGTTGAGGTACACGCCATCGAGAGCGAGCAATAGATCACCAACACTGATGTTGGCAGCGGGGAGCGGGCTGCGAGGAAAGATCTCGACTACCCGGGCAGCGGCAATAGGCCCGTCTTCACCGATCTCGACCAACTCCGACCGGTAGCCAGCCCGGGTTGCCAGTGGGTCTATTCGGTACAGACTCACCGGTGCAGGATTAGTATCCAGCGTTCTGGCGATCACAGTGGCTTCAAACACCTGTGTATTGCGCTGCACCGTGAACGCATAACTGTTACTTGATTGACTTGAGCTTGCCAACAGGGCCAGGGCATCAGGATGATTGGTTGCAGTGTCATTGACGCGCAGTATGGTGTCGCCGACCTGAATGCCAGCATTCGCAGCAGGCCCATTGGCAGTAATGGAGCGCACGCGAACGCCCGGTAACACTTCCACGTTAAACAATGAGTCGCTCTCATTGACGGTCACATCCACCCCGAAATCCACCTGATCGGCATCGGCAGCCGAACTGATCAAGCTGACTGCTTCTGCAGACAGCGTCACCGCAGGGACCAGTTGCG
>JAKSCP010000344.1 GCA_022360535.1 Pseudomonadales bacterium
CTGTGCACCCATTGGAAATTTTCTGCAATGCCTCGGGTTTTGTTCGACTGAATTGGCCCAATGAAATGCCATTGCAGCGACAGCTCTGACAGCATCTCGATCTTCTCCAGCGCCTCTTGCAAATAGTTCTCTCCGAAATTTTGCAGACCAGCGCCAGCGGCAAGGCGAATCTTGTCGCTACTATGGCGTTTACTCACAGCCAGCAATTGCACTGAGCCTTCTTCGCGTGAGTACAGTTGCTCAAGTCGCCGTATTTCCTGGTCCAGGTTGTGGATTCTTTCTGTTAGCTTGGTCACGTTTTAGCTAGGGATTTCCGGGGTTTAGGTCTGGGATATTCCGAAAAGGACGGGTACTATAGGCGACAAGCAAAACAATAACCACTGTTATAGGTAAGGCCATGGACATCACGGAACTCTTGGGATTCAGTGTCAAGCAGGGCGCATCGGATTTACACGTCACCGCTGGGATGCCACCACTGATTCGTGTGGATGGTGATATCCGCCGCATCAATGTTCCAGAAATGGACCATAAAGAAGTACACGCGCTGATCTACGAGATCATGAACGACAAACAGCGCAAAGACTATGAAGAGTTTTTGGAAACTGACTTTTCATTCGAAGTGCCAAACCTGGCACGTTTCCGTGTTAATGCCTTTATTCAAAACCGTGGTGCTGCTGCCGTATTCCGAACCATTCCTTCTAAAGTGCTTTCCATGGAGCAATTGGGAATGGGTGATGTGTTCCGACAAATCGCAGACGTGCCCCGTGGCCTCGTTGCCGTAACCGGACCAACGGGTTCGGGTAAGTCGACTACCCTGGCGGCGATGATGGACTACATCAACGACACCAAGTACGAACATATCCTGACGATCGAAGACCCGATTGAATTTGTTCACCAAAGTAAGAAGTGCCTGGTTAACCAACGGGAAGTCCATCGCGATACCCACGGCTTCAATGAAGCACTGCGTTCAGCCTTGCGTGAAGACCCCGACATTATTCTGGTTGGTGAGCTGCGTGACCTGGAAACCATTCGCCTGGCACTCACTGCTGCTGAAACAGGTCACTTGGTATTCGGTACGCTCCATACCACTTCTGCCGCGAAGACTATCGACCGTGTTATCGACGTGTTCCCTGCTGCAGAGAAAGACATGGTGCGCTCCATGTTGTCAGAATCATTGCAGGCAGTAGTTTCACAGACGCTGTTGAAGAAGCCAGGCGGCGGTCGTGTTGCGGCTCATGAAATCATGATTGGCACCCCGGCGATTCGCAACCTCATTCGTGAAGACAAGGTTGCGCAGATGTATTCTGCAATTCAAACCGGCGCTTCTGCTGGTATGCAGACGTTGGACCAGTGCCTTAAAGACTTACTCGCAAAAGGTATGGTCACGCGAGAAGATGCCAGGTCTAAAGCGAAGATGCCTGAGAACTTCTAGTTAGAGTTTTCCAGGCATGGTTCACTTCGTCGCAGCAGTATCAACTGCTGGACTATTTTAATTCTACTTCTCCTTTGGTTTTGCCATGAGCGAGAGAAAAACAACTCAGAACAAGGCGAGCGTTACAGAATTCATTGCCAACGTGAAGAACGACCGGCGTCGTGCGGATGCGAGGGTTGTTGCCAAGATGATGCGCAAGGCATCGGGTAAGCAGGCGAGGATGTGGGGACCCAGTATTGTGGGCTACGGAGTCAGTCGCTACACACTCGCTAACGGCAAGGAAGAAGAAATTTGTCGCATCGGTTTTTCTCCCAGAGCTCAGGCACTGACTTTCTATCTTGGCTCATTCAAAGACCGACCTGCACTTCTGAAAAAACTGGGCAAACACAAAGTCAGTGGCGGCGGTTGTCTGTACATCAACAAGCTCGATGATGTGGATTTGGATGTACTGCAAACACTGATGGACAAGGCTTACACTGAGTCCAGTTCTTCCTGTTAGGTATTCAACTGCTGAGTTCCTGAAACCAGTTTTCCAGGATGATTTGAGCCGCAATATCGTCAATCGCGGATTTCTTGCCCATCCCACCCGACTCTTCAACCACTTGCTCGATTGCGGCTTTTGAGGAGAGTCTCTCGTCCATTCCGAAGCACGGTAAGTTAAAGCGTCCGTTTAACCTGTTGGCAAACTTGGTGGCACGAGCAAGTAACTCACTGTCGCTGCCATCGATGTTGTAGGGCAGACCGATGACAAACACATCTGGTCGCCAGTCTTCGATTAACTTGGCAATCTGATCCCAATCTGGAATCCCGTCCCTGGCCTTTAGTACGCAGACAGCTTTGGCTGTGCCCGAAATACTCTGACCGAATGCGACACCAATACGCTGAGTGCCGTAGTCAAATGCAAGTGCCGCAATGGGTTGCTGGCGATCCCTGGGAAATGAGTCGAGACTCATTGCGAATAAGCGAGCATCAAGAGTGGCCGGCTTCCGGTGAGAGTTGTTGCAGCTCGATACCCAGTAGCGCAGCCGCATCGTCGGCTTTATGGGCATAGTCTTTGGAAAATAGCAGGTCAGTGTTGGCAGGTGCGGTCAGCCAGGCATTTTCCGAAAGTTCACGTTCAAGCTGACCCGCTTCCCAGCCCGCACAACCGAGGGCAACGATGTAGTTATCCGGCCCGGAGCCGACGGCGATATCCTGCAGTATAGTTTTCGAAGTGCAGACTGAGATTTCTTCTGTCACCGCGATAGAGGATTCCCACTGCCGGCCGGCGTCATGAATGATAAATCCCTTGTCACGCTCAACCGGACCGCCGGCTAACACGTGCTGTTCCTGAAACTCCCGCTCGCCCGCCGAGCACTCAATATCCAGTTCATCGAAGATATCGGCGATACAGGCTTGCAGTGGCTTGTTGATGACTATGCCTAGCGCGCCTTCTTCGTTATGCCGCCACAGGTAAGTCACTGTATTAGCAAAATACGGATCCGCGAGTTGCGGCATGGCAATCAGAAACTGATTTTCCAGATAATTGTGTGAGTTCTCAGTTGTCATCAGCAGCGGTGTCAGTAGCTGGTGAGTTCGTTGCCTTCATGGAAACGGAATGTGCGGATGATCTCGAGTATATCAGCTTCGGCACGCATTTCCTCGGGAAAAGGTTCGAACGGCGCCGCCATGTTGACGATCTGAACGGCTGCTTCGTCTAATATCGACTCGCCGGAGGACTGTAGTATACGAATTTCTTCGATTCTGCCGGTAGGTCTGAGCGCGACAAGCATGCGGACATTGCCATAAATCTGCTCTCGTCTTGCCTGTTGCGGATAGTTAATGTTGCCAACTGCTTCAATTCTGCGACGCCAGTTGTCTAAATAAAGTGCGTCCTGGCTCTTCCTGGTGGACGCAGAAGAAATCGTATATTTTCGCGGACGCCTTGCATAGGCCTGCCGTTGCCGATCAAGCTGTGCCTGTAAACTGGCGATAGCCAGGCTTAGCTCTTCCGGGCTCGTTTCATCGACAACAGGCTGCTCTTCTTCTGGTTCAGGCTCTTCAAGTTGCTGATCAATCTCATCTACGTTATCTATGGACGCAACGACGGCGATATCTTGCAATACCTGTTCATTAAGCACCTGTGGTGCTTGAGGCACCGGTACTACTTCCTGGATTTGATCGGCGTTGAAATCGGATTCAAAAGGAGTACTGGGCGCCGCTGCTTCTTCAAGTGTACCGCTGCCGATCTGATTCTCTTGTGCCAGGAAATCAGCATCGTCGGGGGCGATCTCACTACGATACTGTGCCATAGTGATTTCGAGAGCAGGTTCACTGTTCAACTCTTCGAGATAAGTGAAGCCAAGTCCAAATACGATGATGGCGTGAACACAGGCAGACAGAAAAACGGTAAAACCAATCCGTTCTCTTGATAACTCTTCGTCTTCAGTTGCCATCGTTAGATGGGTTCCTTAGTCGGGTATCATTCCTTGTTTAATTTATCGGCGATACAGTCCATTAAATCACCGCCGATGTCCGTGCCCTTGGCACTATCGATCTCTCTGACACAGGTGGGGCTGGTGACGTTTATTTCTGTTAGATAGTCACCGATCACATCCAGCCCAACAAAGAGTAGCCCTCGCGCCTTTAAGGTGTCGCCAACCTGATCACAAATCCAGCGATCTCTATCGCTTAACTCTTGCGCGATCCCTTTGCCACCAGCGGCCAGGTTGCCCCGGCTCTCACCGATTGCTGGTACCCGCGCCAGTGCATAGTCCGCTGGCTCGCCTTCTATCAAGAGAATACGCTTGTCTCCCGACACGATCTCCGGCAGATATTTCTGGGCCATGATCTGGCGGGTACCACCTAAAGTCAGAGTCTCTATGATCACACTCAGGTTGGCGTCTTCGGGCTTCGCTCTGAAGATAGATGCACCACCCATGCCATCCAGGGGCTTATATATGACATCTTCGTGCTGTTGGTGGAATGCCTTTAGCTTTTCATCAGAGCTTGAAACAAGGAAATCAGGACAGCACTGGGGGAACTGCGTAGCAAACATCTTCTCATTACAATCACGCAGGCTTTGCGGATCATTCACAATCAAGCAGCCAGCTTGTTGGGCTTGCTCCAGTAAATAGGTGGAGTAGATGTAGTCCATATCAAAAGGTGGATCTTTGCGCATGAGAATGACATCAAGCTCGCTTAATGCTTGGTCACTCTCTGCCCCGTATTCAAACCAACTCGTTTCATCATCAGCCACTGACAGTTCGCGCATACGTGCTCGACTTACTCCCTGATCGGAGTACAGATCGCTCTGCAGCATGTAGTGAATCTGCCATCCGCGTTTTTGGGCGGCTAGCAACATGGCAAGGGTGGTGTCTTTATAGACGGTAATCGACTCAATGGGGTCCATTACTACGCCAAGTTTAACTGTCATGAAAAATCTCTCGGGTATTTGGGTAAAACCGATATTGGTGGGTTTCTGCGGCAGCGCCGGAAAATCATATCCCACTTTCCAGGGTGAAGCGAAAATGCAGAGGCGAATTTACTACGGTTCCGGTGAATCGGTCTATAATAGGTGCTTTCTCTCGAGACCCTCTGAAACGGAATTGTAAAGTGCGATCGTTAGGCTATACCTGGGGTGTTGGCGGTGTGCTGCTGTTGTTGGTGTTTGCCATCTATCGCCTGGCTCCGATGGCGTTTGCGCTGAATGAAATCCCACTCACTATGCTGCATTGGGCAGCATTGCTATTCAGTATCTGTTACATGGCTTACGCGGAAGGGTATAAAGGGTTTCATCTTGGGTTCGCTCCACGGGTGGTATCGAGGGCGAGTTATCTGTCACAGAACCCAAGACTGGCTCATATTATTCTGGCGCCGCTATTTTGTATGGGGTATTTCCACACCACCAGAAAGCGGCAACTGCTGTCTATCGGTCTGACTGTGATGATCATCTGCTTCATTCTTATTGCACGACAGCTTCCACAGCCCTGGCGTGGTATTTTGGATGCAGGTGTCGTGGTTGGGTTGGGAATTGGCATAGCATCCATAAATTATTTCCTGTTGGTTTCCAGACTAAGCCCTACCTATGAGCAAGTGTCGGCTGAAGTTCCTGGCGACGACTGATCTGAGACTCCAGAACGTATAAGAAGCCATGAGCGAATCACCGAACCATAAAACCTATGCAATAGTGGTGACCTACAAGCCTGATATCACGGCGCTGCTTAAGCTTCTGGGTCAGCTCAACAAGGAAACAGACTTCGTTGTTATCGATAACGGATCGCCAGAAATTGAACGACTGTCTGAATCCATCATGGTTTATGAGCGGTGCAGAGAATTAGTCCGGCTCGATAAAAACCAGGGGCTTGCAAGCGCGTTAAACATTGGTATTGAAAAAGCTCAACAGCAAGATTGCGACTACGTTTTTCTCTTCGATCAAGACAGCAGTCTTTGCGATTTATTCGTTTCCCGAATGGTTGGAGCTTATGAGGATGCCGTACAACATAGTGAAAATGGTATCGCCGCTGTGGGGCCGCGGATTATCAACCCACAGACTATGCGCCAGACACCTTTTAAACTATTTAATCGATTGATGATGCGTTCGGATCGGCACTATGCAGATACCGAATCTCACTTCATGGCCGATTTCCTTATTACTTCCGGTACGTTACTAACCGTCAAACATCTGGGTGAGATCGGATTCATGAAAGAGAGCTACTTTATCGACAATGTCGATCTGGAGTGGTGCTTCCGAGCCAAGTCTATGGGTTACGATTTAATCGGCACCGATGCTGCCGTGTTGTATCACGCTATTGGTGAGCGCAGCTTAAACCCCTTGGTGCGCGCCGGCATCATGGCCCAACACAATCCGTCGCGAACTTACTATTCCAGTCGCAACCGCACGCATTTATACAGCGTCAACTATTCGCCCCTTGGTTGGAAGATCCGAGATCGCGTTCGTTTCTTTATTAAAGCTGGATGGTTGATTCTCTCTTCGAATGACCGCAAGCAGTACTGGCAAAATATTCGATCCGGCATTCGTGATGCCAAGTCGCTGACTTAGGTACAGCTGTGACCACCAGTAACGCACCGGCTCTGGCCGTTCTTCTGCCGACCTACAATGGTGAGAAGTACTTACCAGAACAACTGGAATCCCTTCTTGCACAAAGCTATAGCAACTTTCAAATTGTTGTGCGCGATGACGGCTCGAATGACAACAGCGCGGAATTATTAAAGCAGTATGCTGCTGAGTATCCGAACAGGATTCATTTGGTTCAGAGCCCAGATAATTCCACGACTAACCTTGGCGCCAGCGGTTCATTCAGCTTTCTCATGGATTACGTGCTGGAGAACAAGGCGCTACTCGGCCTGGGCAAGACTTACATGATGTTCTGCGATCAGGACGATGTGTGGTATCCCGACAAGATAGAACGTCAAATGCAATTGATGCAGCAAACCGAACAGCAAATTGGGGAATCCAAGCCGGTATTGGTGCACAGCGACTTAAGAGTGGTTAGTGAAGAGCAAGAACTGATTGCCGAATCCCTGGCACTTTATCAAGGCCTGGAAACAGAGCGTAATCGTTTCTGTAATATCGCTATCAGTAATCTGGTTACGGGTTGCACAGCGCTTATCAATGAAGCATTAGCGCGCAAGGCGTTGCCAGTTTCCTCTGACGCTATCATGCATGATTGGTGGCTGGCGATGGTGGCTTCTGCCTTCGGGAAACTGGTGTTCATCAACGAACCTCTGGTGCACTACCGCCAACATGGACAAAACACTATTGGCGCGAAAGAGCATCATCGGGCCAGTCCCCGACGTTTTGACTTCCTGCAACGGGCGTTCAGTTTGAATTCTAATGTCCATCTGCAAGAGGTTGCCCGCCAGGCCACAGCATTCACTGAACGGTTTGAGATAGAGTTGTCTGCCCATGACCGGGCCGGCTTGAAACAGGCGGCCAAAATGTCTAACTCCATTGGCTTTCTGCAACGTATTGCCTATCGGCGGGCGCGGCGCTACTAGTCGACTGCTAAGTCAAACAGTTGCATAAGACTGGAGCGAAAAGCGGCAGGGGAACAATCTTCTTCGATAGCCGACAAGCCAGCTTGTCTGATTCCATTCCACAGCACTTCATTGCTATGCAGTCGTAGACACTGTTTAGCAAAATCTGCTGCAGTATCTGCACACAGAAGTTGTTTCTCATCGGTCCAGTTCAATTGTTTCGCCAACAGGGAGGTCGTCACCGAAGGCAAACCCATGCTTGCGGCTTCGTGTACCTTGTGTGGAATGCCAGCAGCAAATCGTGTCGGTGCGATAAACAAACGACAGGAATTGTAATATTCATCAATAGATTCCAGACGGCCGGTAAACACTACATTGTCTTTTGCGACCGTTGCGAGTGACGGCACTGTGTTGTCACCAACCACATACAGAGTAAGTTGAGAATCGTCTGCTTCGATGAGCGGTAGACAATTGATCAGGAACCACAACAAAGAATCCACATTGGGCGAGCCTTCATCACGCAGCGCTCCGACGAATAACATACCGTTGCGTTCAGAAAACGTTTTCTCTGTTGCGTTAAGGTCAAGCCGATGGCCAAGCACAGTGGTTTGCGCTATGCCATGCTGGTGATAGAGCTCGGCTTCCTGATCTGATACCGCGACCACCTTTTGCGCTTCGCTTGCCTGTTTCAATTCTTCTGCGATTTCAGCATGTTCTTCCTCCTTACTGATTTGCTCGCCCCAAAGCCGCCTACGAAGAATCTCGCGCGGCGCTGACACTGCTTCTGCGTCATAGATCACCTGCACATCGTCCAGCAGTTCCGGATGGTCCGCCATGATGTGATTGAAAATCGTCATGTTATGAACCCGGCTCACCATGATGGTTTGGAAAAAGCCCTGCCGTTCCCGTAAGAAATCCAATAACCCACTTCTTCCCAGGCCCATGGCGACTTCAATGTTGGGAGATAACAGCCCATAGACTTGTTGCCAGTCGTCTGTAGGAAAAAGCAGCGGGTAGAACGTGAGGTTGACTGGTGCGGTTGCCAGGGTGTTCAGGATGTGCGAGCAGCGCGGGTAGCCTGCGCCCAGACTGGGAAAGGGCACCCGGTCATCAATAATCAGTATATTGGGGTGATTGTTTGCTGTTCTGGCCTTGAGCAGATTGGCTGGGTCGTTGCCCGGTCTGCTTCGCAGATAGTCGGGGTGTTTGGTACACAGGATGTTTCGGTGTTCCTGCTGCAGTTGGCTGGCACCGGCGATGCCGCCGGTACTGGCAAATTCGTAATGAGTGATTTGGGCGTTCGGCTCATACACGACTCTGTAGCCGGCTTCATGCAGCCGAATACAAAAATCCGATTCCTCATAATAGGCTGGCGCGAAGTCTTCATCGAAACAACCAAGCTTACGGAACAGCGCAGTTTCCATTAGCAGAAAGGCGCCCGAACAATAGTCTACATCCCGGCGCATCATGAATTGATAGGCCAATGGATCTTCGCCTCTTCCATAGCCAGCACAGGCACCGTCGCTCCAGATAATGCTGCCAGCCTCCTGCATCGTGCCGTCGCGGAGTTTAATTTTTGCGCCTACTGCGCCAATATCACTTGCAGACTGGAGTGTGGTAAGGGCGGTGCTAAGCGTCGTGGCTTCCAACAGGGCATCGTTGTTCAACATCAATAGATGTTCGCCGGTTGCCGCCGCAGCCGCTTGATTTACCGCTTGCACAAATCCTACATTTGAATCGTTGCCTATAATCTTTGCGTTATCGATTTTTTCTAGTAGTCGAGGTGTCTCGTCACTGGATTGATTATCCACGATGATGACTTCATAGGATGTGTCGGCGTGTTCAATAATGGATTGCAAGCAAAGCAAACTTAAATGTGCCTGGTTGTAAAATACCAGCACGATAGAGATATCTACTTCATTGGCCGCGGTAAATGTTAACCGTGCATCGCTGCTCAAAAATTCGGAGAGTTTTTGTTTTGCATGTGCGTCATGTTCTTCTTTGGTGGACGGCGGTGGGGCAGAGCTTACTTCGTTGACAGAAGTGCCGGTTGCTAGCCCAGGCTGTGCATCTTCCCGCTTAGTGATGTTAGCCGGCTCAGCTTTACGGCGACCCAGGATCAGATCTCGCAATAGTCGCAACGGTGCTGTTATACGCCAAAAAATCGATTGCTCGATTAGCCGGTGGGCTTCCTCCATCCGTTCGATATGCTGGCGAAGTTCTCGGTTCTCTTCCCTTAGCTGATCTGCTCCTGCGGATGTGCCAGTCGATGCCACCACGGGAGTAGGGTAGTTAGCCTTCTCATGGGAAGAGTCGATCGTGGCTTTACTCTCATGTTCAAAGAGCTTACCGCTGTTGCGAATAGTTGCTGACAAGTCGCTCTGCGTCATTTTTTGCGCTGTCATGAAGTCGGGGATTCCCGACGTGTAATTGTTTTCTTTAACCAATTGCTCCCAGCGCTGTTGCATGTAGTCAAACTCTCGCTGGGCTCGAGCCCGATTGTCTGGAAGGTCATCGGCCTGACGCGAAATCGACTCATGGTGAATGAGACATACACCGGGATGGAACAGACTGGGTAATCCCGATTCAGCCAGGCGCAGACAATAGTCCACATCATTGTAGGCAACAGCTAGCTCCTCGGTATTGAATCCGCCAACTTGCTCAAAAGTCTTGCGGCGAGTGAGCAGGCATGCTGCGGTTACGGCATGCACTGCAATGGGTTGCCCAAAGCCCGCTCTGGCGTAGAAGTTCTGGGGCTCATTCAGTGCTATGTGTTTGGCGAGCGATTGTTGGTCGAGCGCGATGCCGCCATGCTGAACCGTCTTGTCTGGATATAACAGGAGACAGCCAACTGCCCCAACATCGCTTCTTTGCGCAATAGGGTAGAGCTGATCGAGCCAATCTGA
>JAKSCP010000223.1 GCA_022360535.1 Pseudomonadales bacterium
ACCATTCCAATAGTAGACGCCCTCGAAGTTAGTAACCCACACGTCGCCATTGGCACCGATGCCGATGTCTAAAGCAAAGCCGGGCATACGGGTCCAGAAGCCATTGCTCTCCAGACGATAGATCTCATGATCGAAGTTAACAACCCAGGGTCTGCCAAACGGATCAACATCAATCCTTAGCGCACCACCTTCAACTGCGAATCCGCCAAAACCATCAATATGGTAGATACCGTAGCCGCCGGGTTGTGGATCGGTACCGATTACCCAGACGTCACCATTCGCTCCCACTCCGATGTCATAGGCGTAACCCAATAATTGTCGCCACTCTGGAAATGGAGTGAAAGGTCGGGGCAAAGGTATGTTTGCTGTTGGATTTGGACCAAAGTCGATGAGCGTAAACCGGTTGTCGCCGTTATGCTCAAATTTCATCCAATAGGAGACCCCATCTAATCGAGCTTCTGGAATAACTAACAAGCCTTCATTAAAACTCGCGGCGAGCAGATTGCCAGACGCTTCTACAGGTGCTGAAGCAATAAGTTCCAGTCGCACCGGCTCTTGAAAGGACAGCACTTTAAACTCTGCTCGGAATGCGCCACCAGCAGTAGTTACCTCGGGTACGAATAGCACGTCATCAACAATATCTGCTGATTGACCATAAGCGTAACCAGCAGCCAGCAGCATAAAAACGAGGGCTTTGACCCATGTAGTTGCTCGTTGAATGAGCATGGCGATTCTCCGATTTTCCTAGAGCTGGAGTGAAGAATGCCAGCAATAGTCTTAACCGCATCTGAATGGGAAAGGTGGGCTGCAGGCCAGTAAATTCGGGGCTTTCAGCGATCTAACCGTGAAACTGGATAGGAATTCTCTGCTATGTCATGCTTTGACTGAAGAGTCTTCGAAGGAAAGATAAGCTTAATGCCAAGACGTGTTTATTTAGCTTTCCTGGTGCTGATTGGATTGCTGCAATCATGTGGTGAAAATTCATCACAATCCTCCCAGGGTCCAGCGCTGCCTGAACGGCCCAACATTGTTTGGCTTGTTGCTGAAGATCTCAGCCCCATCATTCCGCCTTTTGGCGACAACACTGTCACCACTCCTAATATCTCCCGGCTGGCGAATGAAGGTGTGCGTTACACCAATGCGTTTTCTACCTCTGGCGTCTGTGCTCCCAGCAGGGCATCACTTGCTACGGGCATGTATCAAAACGGCATTGGGGCTTTGCATATGCGCACAACTAATATCGCGGGCTTCGGTGTAGAAGGGCTCATTCCTTATGAAGCAGTACCGCCACCGGAAGTGAAGATGTTGAGTCAGTATTTTCGCGAAGCTGGCTACTATACAAGCAACAATGCCAAAGAGGATTATCAATTTAGAAAAGCTGTTACCGCCTGGGATGACAGTAGTAGTGATGCGCACTGGCGTAATCGAGAACCCGGCCAGCCTTTCTATTCAGTTTTTAATTTTGGTATCACCCATGAATCCCAGGTATGGGCGCAAGCAGACAATCCGCTTAGGGTAGACGCTAATCTGGAAGTGCCAATACCACCATACTTGCCTGATTCCGATATCGCGACTCAGGATGTGCGCCAGGTGTATTCCAATATCGTCGCCATGGATGAACAGGTTGGGGAAGTCCTTGCGGAACTGGAAGTAGATGGGCTTTTGGAGAACACCATCGTGTTCTGGTACACCGATCACGGCGGTCCCTTACCCAGACAGAAGCGCTTGCTCTACGATTCCGGGCTTCAGGTACCTTTGATCATTCGTTTTCCTGATGGTTGGCGGGCTGGCGAAGAAGATGATCAACTCATTAGTTTCGTGGACTTTAAATCAACCGCTCTGTCTCTGGCTGGAATCGAACCACCAGCCTATGTAGACGGCCGAGCATTCATTGGTGACTATGTAACGACGGCACCTCGCCAGTACATCCATGCTGCGGCCGATCGCTTTGATACCGAGTACGACACCATCCGAGCGGTGCGGGATAAACGCTACAAATACCTGCGCAACTTCAGGCCCGAACAAGGCTACTATTTGCCACTTACCTATCGCCAACAGATGCCGATCATGCAGGAGCTGTTGCGACTAAACCAGGCTGGGCAGTTAAATGCGGCACAGTCGCAATGGTTCCGATCAGAGAAACCGGAAGAAGAACTCTTTGACACGCTGACTGATCCTCATGAGTTAAACAACCTGGCCGCAGAACCAGAGTTGCAAGACAAGCTAGTAGAGCTGCGAACCGAGTTGACGCGCTGGATGGACGAGATCGATGACCAGGGCTTGATTCCGGAACCTGACCTTATTGCAACGCTTTGGCCAAGTTTACAACAGCCGGTTACCGCCACGCCGCAGGCACAACGCCGTTATGGTCGGGTAGAGTTGATGAGTGACACCGAGGGAGCCCAGATTGGCTATCAATTATTGGAACCGAACGAACAGTTCAGCAGTCGCTGGCAGGTTTACACTGAGCCAGTTGCGATTCCTTCGAATCTTAGACTGGTAGCGATAGCCCACAGGATTGGATATCGACCCAGTAGTACTGTTGAAGTGGTTACCGACTCTAACTAAATCACAAGCTCAAGTAGAGGCGCAAAAATGAAAGCTCTTAAAATCGGCGGGTTAGGTGCCGCCACCGTCCTGGTACTGGCGTTGGCCTTTCTTCGCGTTTTTGGGCTGGACCCTCAGGATCAGCGCCCTGGATTATGGCTTTCCGGCGAGTTAGCGTCGGCACCCGTGACTGACTGGTCATTCACCGACGATCACATCGAAATTTTTGTTCAGACTAACACTCGATACGGGATACCGCATTCGGTTACTACCTATTGCACAGATTACAACGGCGACTTCTATTTGTTTTCAGCGTACTACGGCGGTGGCACATTTCCTGACGACCGCGGCTGGAACCGAAATGTCATGCGTGACCCCCGGGTTCGCATCAAGATTGGCGAATCACTTTACGATCAACAGCTTAGTTATGTGGCTGACGAAATACTGAGAACTGCAGTGCATGAGGAGTTGGTCTCGAAGTACCCGCAATGGAGTAGCCCGGGTTTAGAAAATGTTTACATTTTTAAGGTTGAGCCTGCGGTCTAGTCTGGATGATCTGTCTGCCAGACCAGGAGTTGATTGTTAGCTGGCATTCCATAGTCGGCAGACAATTTTAAACCTGCGGTTTGGGCCAGCTTATTAACCCATTCAAAATCTCTAATACCACTGTTGGAGTCCCGATCTTTCAACCATTGGTCAAAACGCGCGTTGCTCTCTGTCGTGTAGTCTCCCTGGTAGCGAAACGGCCCGTACACGATGAGCTTGGCCTGATGGCTTAAGTGATTTGGCAGTTCGGAAAAAAAAGTCGCTACCGAGTCTGCGGACATAATGTGAAACGAGTTTGCTGTGAATACTGCGTCGAACCGGTCACAGGACCAGGGCTGGTCGTTCACATCCAGAGCGATTGGAGCGGGGACATTCTGTAGAGCAGCGTGCTGTATGCGTAGTGTTAGCGACGCCACATGCTCAGGTATATCAGAGCTCTGCCAGTGTAAGTGCGGCAGGTTTTCCGCAAAAAACACTGCATGTTGCCCAGTTCCGCCACCAATTTCCAAAACACTGGTGCTGTCTGCAAGGAGTGATTGCAGATACTGGAGGATGGGGCGCTTGTTATTCTCGCAGGCTTGGCTAAAAGGCAAATCCACAAATCAGGCTTTTTGTTTTCGCTTAAAGACGAGTTTATTCGGAGAAGATTCGACTTCGTCGAGGCGGTAACCGTCGACGTCGAAGTTTTTAAGTTGCTCGGGTTTGTTGAGTCGATTACGGATAATGTAGGCGGCCATCTCGCCACGGGCCTTTTTCGCAAAGAAACTGATTACCCGATATTGGCCGCTGGCCCAGTCCTTGAATTGAGGTGTAACGATTTCTGCATTCAGCAGTTTTGGTTGCACGGAGCTAAAATATTCATTGGAGGCAAGATTGATAAGCACCTGACTGTTTTTGGGTTGCGTTGCCAGTTCCGAGTTTAAGGAGTCCGTGAGTTTTGATCCCCAGAATTCGTAAAGGTTCTTTGCGCCATTCACTCCAAACTGCCTGCCCATTTCCAGGCGATAAGCCTGCATTAAGTCCAACGGCTTTAAGATGCCATAGAGCCCGGAAAGGATACGCAGATGTTTTTGGGCATAATTCAGGTCACTGCTGCTAAATTCTTCCGCTTTGAGACCAAGATACACGTCGCCTTTGAACGCGAAGATTGCCTGCCGCGCATTCTTGAGGTCGAAAGGGGTATGCCAGTTGACATAACGATCGAAGTTTTCCTGCGCGAGCTTGTCACTGATATTCATCAGCTTGGACAAATCCTGGGGTTGTAGCTTTCGCAGTTCCTTCACCAGCTTTTCCGATTGGTCGAGAAATTCGGGCTGGCTAAATTTTCTTTTAGTCAGCTTGCTCTGATAGTCCAAGGATTTTGCGGGTGATACTACAATTAACATAAGTCCTATTCCTGATTATCAAACTCTTCCCACCAGCCCAACGGCGTGCTGCCATCTTCGGGATCATAAACATTGCCATAGTACCAAACTACATCCGGGTAGGATTGGCAGACTAGATTGAGCACGGCTTCAATTGCTTCGAATCCTATTGATACATGAATGCTGTAAACAAGCGCTCGCTCTTCACCGAGATCTAATGAACCTCCGAGTTTTTCCATCCGGGGCGAGAGGAAATCGTTTATTTCGTCTATGTTTTGTTTACGAAAAACCCGCACACATAGATTGCCGCTGCGCCTTTCCAACTCATATTCAGCAGTTTCCAGATTGATTATTCGCAGTGTATCGCCGGCAGCAAGATTCCGAGCTAACAATGGCGATCTGAGTAAACGTACCCGTTGCGGATCATCGGGCAACATCTCTGCCAGTAGACTTTCGAATACTGGGTCCCCATTGGCGCCGACGCCGGCCAGAAACGGTAGTTCTAAGGTATCGGGATTGCTTTGCATGGAAAAATGGCGCGAACTAGTGGGCTGAGATTAAGATGGGTGGCTATGATAGAGCGCTTACAACGAATTGCTACTGTTTTAAGTCCTGCACGTAGCATCCTGGCGGCATTGGCCATACTGAGTATTGCGGTAGTGATTCTAAGCGTGATTGAGAATCCCTGGCTGCAATCAGATCAATGGCTTATTCCAGGGGTAGCTGCTGCCCTGTGGTGCCTGGTGCTTTATAGCCTGAGCTACCTTTTCCTGGACATCCCTCCGCAGCCAGATTCCGCCATGAACTGGCGTCGCCGTCTTTCTGTTCGCCTTAGGCGGTTTGGGCTTTGGATTCTGGGGGCGGTGTTTATTGGGCTGAGTTTTGCTCTGTTAGCCCTGACCTATCAGCTGCTGCGAGTCTTCTTCATGTAGCGGACGGCTAAGCCCAACGCGGCGAATTCCCTAGCTTTATGGCATCATAGCGCTGCCTCAAACAGGCCTCAGCATCATGCAAAAGCTAATAACAATAATAGACACCCTAAATGATCGCCTTGGACGTTGGTCAGCCTGGTTGGCCCTGGCCATGGTGCTGGTGATGGGTGTGATCGTGATTCTGCGCTACGCCTTCCAAATTGGCTCCATTGCCCTGCAAGAGTCGGTGATGTACTTGAATGCCTTGATTTTCACATTGGGCGCTGCCTACACGCTTAAGGAACAGGGCCATGTGCGGGTTGACGTGTTTTATAACCGATTCGGTGAGCGGCTGAAAAACATCGTCGATCTTGCGGGCACGACCTTATTCCTACTGGTTACCTGCGGCTTCGTTGTCTGGGCAAGCTGGGACTATGTTGCGGTGTCGTGGCGTATCCGTGAAGGCTCAGCAGAGTCCAGTGGGCTGCCTTTCGTGTATTTGCTCAAGAGTTGTTTGATTCTGTTGCCGCTGCTGTTGGCCTTGCAAGGACTGGCGGAAATTCTGAAAACTCTTCGCAAGATCAGAAGCACTGCCGATGCGAGTGAAGGTGAAAACTAGTTTTGGTTGAACTC
>JAKSCP010000456.1 GCA_022360535.1 Pseudomonadales bacterium
ATAGGTTCGAAAGCCGCGTAAGCGGCGCACACAGCGCGTAGCGCTGCCCGGAGGGCGAGTATTTTGGCTCAGCCAAAATGCGAGTGAATCCTATACGACTTAGACGCGCCGTATTGTTGAACAGAATCCAGGATTCAATAAATAACGTTTGTTTGTCGTGTAGAATTAAGCATCATGTCTTCAAAGCAAACAAGTGATACATATATCCCCCTAGCCTCCGACACCGAACTAGTCCGGCGCTTCCTCGATCGCGTCGATCCTCCACAAACCCTGTCAGCAGCAGAAGAACAAGACCTGCTCAATCGCCTAAAACAAACCCTGCAAGAAAAAAACGCCAAACTGGTCGCTCACTACTACGTCGATTCAGTACTACAAGATCTGGCAGAGGCAAGCGGTGGTTTCGTTGGTGACAGCCTGGAAATGGCGCGTTTCGGTCACGACTGTGATGCAGATATTCTGGTGGTGGCGGGTGTACGCTTCATGGGTGAGTCGGCAAAAATTTTGAGTCCCGACAAGAAAGTGTTGATGCCGACCCTGGAAGCAACCTGCTCATTAGATATCGCTTGTCCCATCGAGTCATTCAGTGCCTTTTGCGATGAGCATGCCGACCGCGAAGTAGTGGTGTATGCCAATACCTCTGCCGCGGTAAAGGCGCGATCAGACTGGGTGGTGACTTCCAGCATCGCGCTCGATGTGGTTGAGCATCTGGCCGAGCAGGGTAAGAAGATTCTGTGGGCACCAGACCGACATCTGGGTCATTACATTCAGCAAACAACTGGGGCCGATATGTTGCTGTGGGATGCAGCGTGTATCGTGCATGAAGAGTTCAAGGCGCGGGGATTAATAGACATGAAGAAGGTCTATCCCGAAGCGGCGGTGCTGGCGCATCCGGAATCTCCAGCCTCGGTATTAGAAATTGCCGATGTAGTGGGATCTACTACACAGATCATCAAGGCAGCACAAAGTCTGCCTCAGATGGACATTATTGTCGCCACAGATCAGGGAATTTTTCATAAGTTGCAACAATTGGCGCCACAGAAAAATTTCATCATTGCGCCGACAGCGGGTAACGATGCGACTTGTCGCAGCTGTGCCAATTGCCCCTGGATGGCAATGAACTCATTGCAGCGAATGCTAATGAGCCTGGAAGCCGAGAACAATGAAATCGAGGTGGATGCACAGTTGGCGGAAAAGGCCATGATTCCACTGCAGCGCATGCTGAACTTTGCGGCCGAGCTGAATGTTAAGGTGGAGGGGAAGGCATAGGGGAAGGCGTAGCAGGTAGCCAGGCTCTAAACCTGCAGGGTTGTTTCTAACCGCTTAGTTCGCGCTGTCTCTGTTCTACTTCGCGAATCTTTTGTTGCAGTCTGGCTTCCTCGGCAGGGCTGGCGCCGTTATCAGATTCAATTCGAAGTGCGAATCTCAACTGCTCACGGGCATTGCCAAAATCCCCCACCAACATGAAATATTCGGCTCGTGCCTGATGCACCTGGCTGATGTTTCCGGCTTGCCCCCAGGTTTCCGCTAGCTGATACCAAAGATGATGATCATTCTCGCGATAGCGAGTATGGGCCGACATCATCTCAGCGGCTTCGTTGTAAGAGCGTGCTTCGAGCAGGGCGTCAACATAAGCCATGGTCAGAGGATGATTGTTAGGATTAATCTCCAGATGGCGCTCAAGGTAATCCATGGCCCGACGTGGTTCGTTCTGCCTGGTGTAAATCTCTGCCTGGGTAACGACCAGGCTTATCTGATTTGGATATTTCTCCAGCAGTGGGGCGAGTGTGCGCTCTGCCTCTGCAAACTGTTCGTTTTCCCAATAAGCGACCGCTAATGCATAACTGTTCGCTTCGCGGGTAAAGGTAGAAGTGCTGGCAGCCAGGCGTTGTTGGATATCGGCCACTAAAGCCTCTTTATCCAGCGCATAGTGCGCGACGATCCGCGCTCGCATGATCTGGTATTCCAGGTTCGGACTGTATTCCCTCGTGGGATAACGACTGGCCCGTCCACGGCTCGCCGCAATCCGCGACTCAGTCAACGGGTGGGTCAGTAAAAATTCTGGTGGTCGGCGACCGAAGCGATTCTGAGCCAGCAACTGCTCATACATCGAGGCCTGCGCGGCGGGATCGAAACCGGCGGCATACATGGTGTCCTGGCCGATGCGGTCGGCTTCTGTTTCGTTACTGCGAGAAAACCTGAGTTGCTGATCCATGGCCAGACCCTGTACTGCGCTTAGTGCTGCGGTGCCTTGCCCGGCATCGGATGTTGCCATGATGAGCACACTGGCGAGCAAGCCGGCCAGTTGCCCGAAGCGGCCAGCCTGTGCCTGGTCGATACCCCGGGCGAAATGGCGCTGACTCACGTGGGCGAGTTCATGGCCCATTACCGAGGCAAATTCTGCCTCAGTTCGGGCATTCAGAAAGAGCCCGGTGTTAACGCCAATAATCCCACCGGGGGCAGCGAAGGCATTGATCTCCTGACTATCGATGATGACAAAGGACAGGCGCCGGTCCTGCAACTGGCTGCGCGCCGCTAATTTGAAGCTGACGTTTTCCAGGTAGGTATTGAGCAGGGCGTCGGGGATGGTCGGAGCACTGCGGCGAATCTGGCTCAGGAACTGTTGTCCCAGCTGATATTCCTGGGTAAGAGACACAGTGCCAGAGATGCGATCCCCCAGGCTTGGTAGCGAAGACTGACCCGTACTGAAGCCTGGCATCATGATGCCGATCATTAAGAGGGTGAGGAAACTGAATTGGCGACTACTCATGGACGGCTCGAGGAATTTCGCACGGGGCAAAACGAGAATGGAACTGTTTGCCATTAGACCCAGATTATCACAAATAACTTCAATTGTTATAACAACTTATCGAATTCAGGGGGTGTTCTGACAAGCTCCTCGGGGGAGACTGAGGCAGCCTGAGCTTGTTAAAATGCAGTCATGACACAGAATGCCGACATTGAATTGGATCTTACTGGTTTGCAGTGCCCGATGCCTTTGCTCAAAGCAAAGCTGGCCCTGAACAACATGGAATCCCAGCAAGTTCTCAAGGTGGTTGCCACAGATCCAGGATCGGAGAAAGATTTCCATCTGTTTGTGGAGCAGAGCGACCACCAGATCCTGGATTTTCAAAAAGACGACGAAGCGTATTTCTACTGGATTCAAAAAGGGTAGCGACGCGCATTTCACCACGCACTGGCATGGCTGGTGCGATTCATTCGGTACAAATCAGTATGACAAAACTTTTACATGATTTTATTGATCGGTACTTCCATGATGAAGAGTCGATCATCCTGCTCATACTGTTGACGGTCGGTCTTGTTGTTCTCGTGTTATTGGGCGGTGTGCTGTGGCCACTGATAGCTGCCGTCATCATCGCCTATCTCATGCAAGGACTGGTGAACATCCTGCTGCGGTACGGACTTTCTGCAGGCGTGGCCTTTGCTGCGGTCTATACCTTGTTTATCGGGATATTCTTACTGCTGCTGCTGTATCTGCTCCCTCAAGCCTGGACCCAGCTGCGACGCCTGGCGAACGAATTTCCCAATCTATTGAACGACTGGCGTGATTCTTTGATGGCGCTGCCCGAGAACTATCCGATCTTTTCCGAAAATCAGGTACGGACGTTTATCGATGGTCTTGGTGGCGAGATTGGTGGCTTTGGCCAAACCATTCTGGAGTATTCATTGGCCAGTCTGCCCAGCGTGTTTGCCTGGATGATCCTGCTGGTGCTGGTGCCTATCCTGGTGTTCTTCATGATGAAAGATAAGGAAGAATTGGTGCACTGGGCAGGTAATTTTCTGCCCCGCAATCGACCGCTCATGAGTCGCATCTGGAAAGAAATGGATGAGCAAATTTCTAACTACATTCGAGGTAAGGTGGTGGAAATTCTCATTGTAGGTAGCGCTGCCTATGTGTTGTTTGTCGTGGTAGGCATTAACTATGCACTGCTGCTTTCTGTGCTGGTGGGGTTATCGGTCATTGTGCCTTATATTGGCGCCACCGCCGTCACTTTGCCGGTGGCCGCAGTTGCCTATGTGCAATGGGGAATAGGCGGGGAGTTTTACACCGTGCTCATTGCCTATCTGATTCTACAAATCCTCGATGGCAACGTGCTGGTGCCTATCATTTTCTCCGAAGCTGTCAATCTGCACCCCGTTGCCATTATTGCGGCCGTCCTGGTATTCGGCGGTATCTGGGGGCTGGCTGGCGTGTTTTTCGCCATTCCCTTGGCTACCCTGATCAAGGCAATCGTCAATTCCTGGCCCAGTCGTATGCAGGCCAGGCCGGCAGCAGAGCCCGAAGCCTGACGTGGTTCAGTTCTGGGCCCTATGGTAAAATTCGGCCCTTGTTTTAAGCGCCTGTTCGTGGCGTTCCTCAACACAGTTCGAGAAAAAACCTATGTCAGATCGACTACAAGGCAGTTTGGTCGCAATCGTCACTCCCATGAGACCCGACGGTTCACTGGATCTGGATGCCTTCAACCAATTAATCGATTGGCATATCGATTCCGGCACCAATGGCATCGTGGTGGTGGGTACTACGGGTGAGTCGGCAACTCTAAGCACAGAGGAACACTGTGATCTGGTTGCGCACTGTGTCCAGGTGGTCAATAAGCGAGTACCGGTTATTGCGGGTACCGGGTCTAACAATACGCAGGAGGCGTTGTACTTCACCCGCTCAGCGAAAGAGCATGGCGCCGATGCTTGTCTGCTGGTAACTCCCTACTATACGAAACCTTCGCAGGAAGGCCTGTATCAGCATTTTAAACTGATTGCGGAGTCGGTAGATATTCCTCAAATACTGTATAACGTGCCAGGACGCACAGCTTGTGACCTTTCGCTTGATACTGTGAAGCGTCTTGCCGAAATTCAAAATATCGTGGGTATAAAAGATGCCACTGGTGATTTGCAACGGGGACTCGAGCTGATCAAGAGCTGTGGTGACGCATTCACGGTTTACTCAGGGGAAGATGCGATCTCCTTGCCGTTGATGTTGGGCGGTGGTGACGGTGTGATTTCAGTAACTGCCAACGTTGCGCCGGCTTTGATGGCAGAGATGTGCGCACAGGCTATCGCAGGCAATGAGCCCGCGGCAACGGCTTTGAATAACAAGCTCGCGTTGCTGCACAAAAACCTGTTCCTTGAAGCCAATCCCATCCCCGTGAAGTGGGCATTGCAAAGGATGGGAATGATAGGGTCAGGGATTCGACTGCCATTAGTGGAACTCAACGCCCAATTTCACGTCCAAGTGATGGAAGCACTAGAACAGGCGGAAATAAAGCTGCCAGAGGCAGCCTGATATCATGGTCATGCCGAAATTCACCCGGAAACTCACAAAGACGCTCAGCCTGATTGCTGTATTACTCAGCATCAGCGCCTGTAATTACCTGGGTGGTGAAGATGGTGTTTTCCGCGATCGCTCTAACGAGTATCAGCAGGCCCAAATTGTCCCGCAGATGCGAATTCCCAATGAACTCGACAGCTATACCATCGACCAGCTTTACGTAATTCCGGAACAGATCATCGATGAATCTGTGGCCTTTGAAGAGGTGCCGATGCCACGGCCAATCGAAACCCGGCGCAGAGAAGGGGTGATTATTCAAAGCCTGTCTGAAAAGCGCTGGATACTTATCGATGCGACACCGGGGCAAGTTTGGCCGCGTATCCGCGATTACTGGACCGAACTGCAAATCGCATTGGACTACGAAAACCCGAGCGCCGGCATTATGGAGACAGCATGGGTGGAGTTGGGCAGCGACCGGGAGAATCGGCACAAATACCGCATCGTAATCGAACCTGGTCTGCACTCCGGTTATTCCGAGATCTATGTGGTGCATCTGGATAACCTGCGTAGCGATCCAATACCCACCGTGGTGACCTGGCCAGAAGTGTCTTCTTCTGCAGATCTTGAACAGGACATGTTGCGTTCCGTATCGCAGTTCCTTGCTGACCGAAATGACATTTACCAGGCTTCGTCCGCTAGCTTATTGGCAGGTACTATTCAGGCAGAAAGTAAGGCCAATATTATCGAGGACGCTGGCGGCGATCCGATCCTCGAATTGAAGGTGGATTACAATCGCGCCTGGGTGCAGATTCGTCAGGCACTGGAGTCGGCAGAGATAGATATCGTTGATTCCAACCGCGATCAGTCATTCTTTAGTGTGCGATTTGCCGGTATTGTGCAGGACGAAGAATCGCCGGGCTTTTTTGGCCGCTTGCTGGGTCGAAGTGACGCTGACGAGCAGGAAATCAAGGATTTCAGTGTGCGCCTCATGGAAACTGATTCCGCCATCAATGTGGTACCGGAGGCATTGGAAGCTTCGACCGAGTCCAACCAACTGACGCTGGAACTACTCCAGGTTATTAATGATAACCTTACCTAATCCTCACTCCCTCGCCAGGGAACAACGACTCCCTGCATCATGACAGATTCACTTTCTTTCTTGCTTCTACTATTACTGGTTGCTGCAGTGGTTGGCATCGTCGTGCTGTTGCGACAGTTGCAGCAGGCCAAAGTGGCAGAAGTGGCCGCCGCGGAACGTCTCACCGCGAAAGAATCAGAAAGTGCTTCACTCAGAAACGAGCTGGCTCAACTGGAGACAGAGCGACGCAGTCTGCAAGTGGAAATCCAGCAGTTACGGGAAGAGCAGGCTGCTACCAAAACATCCCTGGAACTTGAGCGTAAACAGTTTGATGAAAAACTGAATCTGTTAAATGAATCAAGGGAGCAACTCGGGGTCGCTTTCAAGAACATTGCCAATGAAATCTTCGAAGATAAATCGAAAAAATTTACCGACACCAACAAACAGACTCTTAGTAATGTATTGGGGCCGCTTCAGGAAAAAATAAGCCAGTTTGAAAAACGGGTGGAAGACACCTATGACAAGGAATCCAAGGAACGTTTCTCACTGGCGAAAGAAATCAAAGCCCTGCAAGAGCTCAATACCCGAATCAGTGAAGAGGCAGTAAACCTCACCAACGCACTAAAGGGCGATAACAAAGCGCAGGGCAGTTGGGGAGAGTTTGTTCTTGAGTCAATTCTGGAAAAGTCGGGGCTGGTCAAAGGCAGAGAGTATGAAGTGCAGGTGAGCCTTAAGTCGGAAGACGGGAATAAGTATCAACCTGATGTTGTCGTGCATTTACCGGAATCCAGAGACATCATTATTGACTCCAAGGTGTCCCTGAAAGCCTGGGATGCTTATTGCTCAGAAGAGGACAACGAAGCCAAGGCAGACCTGCTTAAACAGCATGTGAGTTCGATCCGCACCCATGTCAATACACTATCAGGCAAGGACTACCAAAAACTCAGCGGCATCAATTCTCTGGACTATGTGTTTCTTTTTATGCCGATTGAGGCGGCGTACACGGCAGCAGCACAAGCGGACCAGGAATTGGTGCAACATGCTTTTGAGCGCAACATTCTGATTGTGGTCCCCACCACCTTGCTGACAACTTTGAGAACTGTGCAGAATTTGTGGCGACTTGCTCAGCAGAATCAGAATGCCACTGAGATCGCAAAACAGGCCGGCGCGTTGTACGACAAATTCGTGAACTTTGTTGATGATCTGGATGAGATTGGTACTCGTATCGATGCCAGTCGCAAGAGTTTCGAGAAAGCTCAGAACAAACTGGTTGCTGGTCGCGGCAACCTGATTCGTCGCGTGGAGTCGCTACGGGAACTCGGTGCGAAAACTTCCAAAAAACAGAAGTCCCCGCTATTGGAACAATCCGCCGATGAAGACGAACTGCTGAGTGGTCCTTCGGCAGAGAGCAGCGACAACGAGTCGCTGGACGACAATACACGCCACTGATTCCATGTCTTCCCGTTCCAATGGTTTGACCGAGGCTCTTGCTGCTGTTCGAGAGTTCCTGGCCTGCGCAACGCCAGACGCCTGGTATACCGAAGCGCTGGTACAGAAAGACAGTTTGTTGATCGATCACGCAAATTGCGAAAAGAAAGCGGCGGCCACGGCCATGAACTTAATGTATCGCTATACCAGCTTCCCTTTATTACTCACCAAAATGTCACAACTGGCGCGAGAAGAGCTTTTGCATTTCCAGCAAGTGGTCGAAATCCTTGCGGACAGAGGAGTGCACTATCGCAGATTAGGCCCATCCCGTTATGCTGCAGGTTTGCGTAAACACATCCGCAAGGACGAAAGCAGTGCGTTAACCGATACCCTGATCATCGGCGCCTTTATCGAAGCGAGGTCCTGCGAGCGTTTTGCCGGACTCATTCCCCTGCTGGAGGCTGCTGGCGATCATGGGTTGGCAAAATTTTACGGCAGCTTGCTGAAGTCGGAGGCGCGCCACTATGAGGACTATTTGCAACTTGCAGCGAATAGCACTGACGATGACATTACTGAGCGGGTCGAGCAGTTCCGTAATATCGAAGCTGAACTGGTGTCAACCGCTGATACGACGTTCAGGTTTCACAGCGGCATTCCTGCTTAAAGATAATGGAACCTAGTTACGACAACTTTCCGGCGCATTCAGATTGGCGCCCAGGCGGCTACGCAACGCCTGTATCTGTTGGCAGGGAATGCCATCGTTTCCTAACAAACTAACCGAAGTCAGCCCGGGCAAGTTGAAGAGGGGTGCGATGTCGGTGATCTGGTTGTTGATTAAGCTCAGCCCACCCAACGTTGGAAGATCTTCCAGGGGGGTAATGTTGGTAATGTTGTTGTTGCTAAGGTCCAGGAAACGTAACTGGCTAAGCTGACCGATATTTTCCAGGCTGCGAATAGCAGAATTAGCACAGGATAAAACCGTAAGTTCGGTCGGGCTGCTTAGGCTCTGCTGGCGCAGGGCAAGATTGATGCAGCCTTGCAGGTCGGCATCGATGGTACTGCCGTCGATCAAGCGGCCAGACGGGTCGTAAACGGCCTGATTGTTTATGGAAACAGTATAGGGCTGCGAGCAGCCCGAGAGCAGGAGAAACAAGATCCCGAATGCAGTGGAAATGTCAGTTTTACGGAGATTCATGCGGGTTTTGGCTGAGATTCTGCTAACTGGTAATTGGCTATTTTCCCGGTTAGTATGCGCTACTCGCTTGGAGCGAGCCAGTCGAATTCGCATTTTTCCGGCCGCCTCCATTGTCCTCAGATTTAAGGAAAATTGTATGAAAACACTGATTCAGCTGGTATCCGTGCTGCTGATTGGGAGCCTGGCCTCATTAGCTCTGGCGCAAGGTGACGTCGACCTGGAAAACGAAGAAAACCGTTTCGGTTATGCGATAGGCGTCAATGTGGGTCAAAGCATCGCCGCTCAGGGTCTGCTAGATAATGTTGCGGTAGAGGCTTTCATTGCAGGTATGCTCGATTCTATCAGCGGTGACTTAAAGCTTGGTGAAGCTGAAGTGATGACTGCATTGCAAACTTTTATGCAGCGTCAACAGCAGGCTGCTCAGGACGCGCTCGCTGATAATCTTGCAGCCAGTGAAGCATTTCTTGCCGACAATGGCACGCGCGATGGCGTAGTGACTCTGGATTCCGGCTTACAGTACGAAATTCTGGAGTCTGGTCCAGCCGGTGGTGCTTCTCCTGCAGTAACTGATTCCGTACTGGCTCATTATCATGGAACTCTGTCGGACGGTAGTGTCTTCGACAGTTCTGTCGATCGCGGCGAACCAGCAACCTTTGGTCTTTCCCAGGTTATTGCTGGATGGACAGAAGCCTTACAACTGATGAAAGTAGGGGACAAGTGGCGCCTCTTCATACCGCCCGGACTTGCCTACGGTGAGGCTTCACCGACTCCGGCTATTCCGCCCAATTCAGCATTGATCTTCGATGTTGAACTGCTAGAGATTCGATAGTTAAACCCAAGAGTTAGGACGACGCAGTAGGTCGATCATGACTGCCAGTCAATTCAATCAAGATTTGCTGCAATTTCTGCAGCAATCGCCAACCGCTTTCCATGCAGTATCTTCCATGAAGGTACTGCTGGACGCGGCTAAGTTTGAAGCGCTGAACGAATCTGAGTCCTGGGATCTGCAACCGAATAAAAGCTATTACGTTACTCGCAATGATTCGGCCTTAATCGCCTTTCACACTGGCCGTCGCGATATTCTGCAGCATGGACTCAGAATGACTGGTGCTCACACCGACAGTCCCTGTCTTAAAGTGAAGCCCAATCCGGTCATCGAGAAGAATGGTTATGTCCAGCTTGGTGTGGAAGTTTATGGGGGAGCCCTGTATAGCCCCTGGTTTGATCGAGATCTGTCGCTCGCTGGTAGAGTGAATTTTCAAACACGCTCAGGAGCGCTTAAATCCACGCTAATCGATGTGGTTGATCCGATTGCCATCATTCCCAGTCTGGCAATTCATTTGTTTCGCGGTGTGCACGATAGCCGAACGATAAATCCGCAGAAGGAATTGATGCCTGTTCTGCAAATCGGTCAATCCAGGAAAAAATTCAGCTTCGACGAGTTCTTACTTTCCCTGATTCGCAAACAGGCAGGAAATCGATCTGCCAGTAAGATTCTGGCTCACGAGTTGTACTTCTATGATTCCCAGGCCCCAGCTCTGGTTGGTCTGAACAAGGAATTCATTGCATCGGCTCGCCTCGATAATTTATTGAGTTGTTATGTGGCCTGCCATTCCCTGATTAAGAGCAAGGGCGACTACGCCAGCTTGCTGGTGTGTAACGATCATGAAGAAGTTGGTAGCGCTTCAACCTCTGGAGCTCAAGGGCCGTTTCTAAAATCGGTGTTAGAGCGCATTACTGCCAGTGTGACCGATGATTCTGATGGTCTGCAACGGGTCACCACCAATTCCAATTTTCTCTCCATTGATAATGCTCATGGTGTGCATCCAAACTATGTGGAGAAGCACGATGACAAACACAGGCCAGTACTCAATGGCGGGCCAGTTATCAAGCTCAATGCGAATCAACGCTATGCCAGCAATAGTGATTCGGTTGCCCTGTTTAAATCTATCTGCAATCAGATGAAAGTGCCTAGCCAGGCTTTTGCTATGCGCAATGATATGGGATGTGGCAGCACGATTGGTCCGATTACTGCGACTGAAACCGGTATCACCACTGTTGATATCGGAGTTGCAACGTTCGCCATGCACTCTATTCGGGAACTGGCCGGAGCGAAGGACCCCTTTGCTCTCGCGAAAGTAGTTAGCGCGTTCTATAAGCGTTAACAGCACTCAGATTCGTTGCTTCTTTAAATCCTGTATCACAAAGCGTGCAGGATTGAGCAGATTCATCAATTGTTGATTTAAAGGCAGGCAACTTCCTGTAATCAGGCTCGCCAGATACTCCCCAGCTAGTGGTGAACTGGTAAAACCAGTAGAGCCGTGTGCGGCAGATAGGTATAAGCCGTGGTGATAACTGCCAGGCTCGGAGTACTGCTGTTGGGCATTGCGAGCGAGCCCGGCGTATTGAATGCGCATCGCCGGGATATCTGGTGCCATGCCAACCAGAGGTACACGGTCTGGTGTATTGGCTCGAACAGCGACCTGTGAGCCGGCAAGATGGGATGAATATTTCTCTGATCCAGCTATCGTCGAGTTGAAGGCATGCAGGTTCGCTGCATCGTCTTCATCCCGCGTCTCAGTGTGATCGGGTTGCTGGCGATAGCTGGCAGAAACAGTCCGGTGATTGTTGAAAGGGGGGAAGATACTGCGAGCCCCGCTTATTACGAAGTCGATGTGATCCAGTGCGTTATCGCTTTCAACCAGGCTGCTTTGTCCGGGGCTGGTTTGAAGCGGCAGCTCCTGTGTTTGCTCGAAAGTCTGTAGTCGGTCTCCAGCGGCAATGATGACGATAGGGGCGCGGGCGAGTCGATTGGCGCCTGGGTCAAGTGCTAACCAGTAGCTACCATCCCTTACCAGTGTCGTCACCTCAGTATTCAGTTGCAGATCGATTCGCTTGTGACCGAGTAGTGACTCGCAAACTGCGATCGCGTCACCCCATCCTCCCTGGGGAAACCAATAGCCAGCGTTATTGCCATCAGGGAACTTGATATCAGGAAACTCAGCGCTGGATGCCAGGCGAACAATTTCACTGGGGTAGAGTTCTGCAATTTTGTTGGGGTTAAGGACTCCGGCTTTATTTAAAGCGCCAGGCAACTGTAGTACTCCCGATTGTTGCCATGCCGCCGACGTTTTCGATATCTCGGCGTATAGTTGGATTGCGTAAAGATACGCCTGTAAATGAAAAAGTGCTTCCGGATTGGCTTGCTGAAACAGTCTTAAACGCAAAGCCAGTTGTGGAATGCCAGTAGCGCCTGCTGCTATTTGCTGTGTTCGCTCCAGCACTGTCACTTGCCAGTGTCGTTTTGCCAGTGCATGGGCGCAGCATGCTCCAGCTATACCGGCCCCGATGATGACTGCATGCTTTTCATCACTTGTATCCTTGGGGCCGGTATTGGGAGTAAGAAACCAGGGGCCTGTTAACTGCCGAGCAGGTTTCTGTTTTGAGTCAAATGCTTCCTGGTTCAGACTCGCCGTCAGCATGTGGCGCTTGTTGCCAAATCCAGTTTCCCTGGTTACGGCAAATCCAGCAGCCTCCAGTCCTCGTCTGACTTCTCCGGCGGCGCTATAGGTCGCCAGGGTGCAACCGGTATGACTGTGCTCTGCAAGCAATGCAAAAAGTTCCGGGCTCCACAATTTAGAATTTAGCTTTGGGCTAAAGCCATCGACGAACCAGGCATCCATTTTTCCGTCGAGCAGTGAGCGGGAAGAGAGTTCTTCGATGGCATCTCCGTAGAGAAGATCCAGATAAACATCTGGAGCAAGATTGAAGCGGTGCCAGCCTCGACTCGCAGCCTGATAGCACTGCAAAAACAACTTACATTCATCGCTGAGTATCGGCCAATTTTCGTATAAGCGTTCAAGCTCCGAGAGGGCCAAAGGGAATTGCTCAAAACCTATGTAGTGTAGCTGCCGGTTACCGCGTTGTTCTTTTGGCTGCCTGTTCCATTGATGCCAGGTATTGAGAAAGTTCAGTCCTGCCCCGAATCCAATTTCTCCTACACAGAACACACCATGGCCGGTTGCTGCCTGTTGCCAGCGTTCCAACAGGCGGTTTCCGTCTATAAAGACGTGGTCGCTTTCTGCCAACGCGTCAGCGGCGGAATAGTAGATGTCGTTGAATGTTTTAGAGCGCGGCAGGTTCTCAGCATCCCATTCGAGATCCGGCGTCGGGTTTCGCATTGATGCTGCTGTCACTTTGAGTATTTGCTTCGATTATCTGCAGGGCAGGGAAGAGCTTGGAGATTGAGCAGCTCAGCTTAACCCAGTCGCCTTACCAGCACCAAGCAGGTAACAACAAGTCGCTGGTAACCCAGGCTTGATAAGGTAAAATGCGCGTTTTTCCACGGCGAGCAGGAGTAGATAGTTGGAAATTAACAGCCAACTGGCATTACTGAAGGAATTAGGGTCCAGAACAGATAGTCTTAGGGGGTACCTTTGACTACGAAGTGAAGAAGGACCGCCTGGCCGAAGTGGAATTGGAGTTGGGTGACGCAGCAGTCTGGGAGAAGCCCGATTACGCGCAAGCCCTGGGAAAGGAACGATCTGATCTTGAAGCTGTAGTGCTCACTATCGATAAGCTTTACAGCGGTATCACTGAAGTTGAGGAACTGTACACCCTTGCCGAAGATGAGGGTGACCAGGAGCTACTCGACGCTGCCGATAAAGACCTCAGTCATCTCGAAGACCAGCTTCAGAAGCTGGAATTCAGGCGCATGTTTTCGGGCGCTATGGATGCATCGAATGCCTATCTCGATATTCAGGCTGGTTCCGGTGGAACCGAGGCGCAGGATTGGGCGGAAATGCTACTGCGTATGTACCTGCGTTGGGGTGAAGGCAAGGGCTTCAAAACGGAGCTGGTTGAAGTCTCCGGCGGGGACGTGGCAGGCATCAAGAGTGCGACTCTGCATTTGAGTGGTGAGTTTGCCTTTGGCTGGCTGCGGACAGAAACCGGGGTGCATCGACTGGTGCGAAAGTCGCCTTTCGATTCTGGTAATAGAAGACATACTTCGTTTGCCTCGTTTTTGTGTCACCGGAAATTGCCGATGATATTGAGGTGGATCTCGACATGTCGGATGTGCGCATCGATACCTATCGC
>JAKSCP010000530.1 GCA_022360535.1 Pseudomonadales bacterium
TACGACTCGAGCCTGCTGATTAACAGTTCAGGGGTCAGGTGTCACTAGTTGAACCGGCTCTTTCTGTACCTTTTATTATTCTGCACTAGCTATTATTCCGCACTGGTTGCTGATTCTGCGGCAGCCAGTGGTTTTATTCTTTCAGCGAGTGTTAGTCCTATCCAGGCCATAGGCAGGTAAGCCAGTAGTAGGTCGACTGCGATAAACCACGCTGGTGCAGGAATCATCACGCTGGCAGCAATGCCTCCTGCCAGAAACAGTGCCCCCATACCGTACGCCATTCTCGATCTGTTGTTGCTGATGATCAGGCAGGCGAGCAAGACTCCAACCAGGGTCCCCAGCGCATGGGCAAAAAAGGGCACTGCAAAGTTTATTGGACCCATAAGGTGAATGGTCTCTGCAAGTGATTCCATGGTGCTCATGTCCACCCCAGGAGGAGGTGGCACAAGTATCGGGCCGACTGTGACTATCACCATGTTGACCACACTTCCACAAACGAAACCGGCGATAACGGCGAGCACTGTGCGCAGTAACGGGTTCATGACTGCCTCTCTTGTTGTTCTATAGGTGGTTGGAAATCTGGCCAGAAGTTAAATCAAGGAGTACTGGGCCCACGAGTCTAACATTCGTCACCAGTATCCATTACTTCCAATAGCACAACGTCCTCGAAAGTCACTGGATCACTGCCCACCACGAGGTTGGCAAACACATCATACACCGCTTCCTCTAGCTCCAGGCCAAAGATGCTGAGGCGTTCGGTTGCTTCGTTATAGCTGGATTGCAGAACCGGTATCAGGTTTGGGTTGATCTCCCGATAAGACAGCAGCACCAGCTCGGGTTCACCGATATCGAAGTTCACCACCTGGAATTGAGCACTGACCAGGGTGGAATCATTAAGGCGGATAAAAGGGACAGTAAGCAGGTTGCCGGTGATAGTGGGCAACCCTTCCAGGTCAATAAAGCCCGTACCCACATCAGTAGATAGCAAGAGCTCGTCGACCAAAGTGCAGACATTACTGCCAATGCTGGCATCCAGTAAATCCGTGTAGACCGCAATACAGTCTGCGGATTCCATCTGCAGGACGCTGTTTACCGCAATGATCTCGTGATAATAGTTTTCCTCTTCATCCAGTTCCGGCGGAGTTTCGTCTATCTGGATAAAGTAGCTGAACTCAACAGTTTCGTCTGGTGCGATTGCATCGATGTAACAAACCAGGCGCCCTGATTTTTCCAGCATGTCACCGACGATAGAATCGGCTGTGTCCAGCGCAGCCCCGGAAACGGCGCATTGCTCTGGGTGGTAACGGTAATTCTGCTCAGTGAGATCGAGAAAGCCATTATCGAGATGCAAGGCACTTACTGCCAGGTCATACAGGGGTTCGTTAAACGTATTGGTCACACTGACCTGATATTCAGCAAAGGCCTGAGTAAGCGCGCCTTCCTCGATTGACTGGTGTTCTACCAACACATCGATGGCATTGCTGAAGGTTGGTGTCAGTCGGGTGGGGATTGAGCCAACAGGCACCACTGGATCATTGATTGCACTGACCACATGACGGGTGAGGGTCAGTGATTGCACCGCATCGGCACCCATGGCGATATCATCGCTATCAACACCGCAGGGCAGGCCTATGCAAAGGTTCTCTGGATTAGAAAAACGATTAACGTCCGCTGCTGTGCCTAAATCGATGGCACCGACCCGCGTCGCAATAGTGCGGAAAGTGTCACGTATCCCATAACCGGAAGAGAAACTGAAGGTACCGCCGTCGGGTTCAACCTCACGGGTCGAAACAACACCCATGTTGAGCGAGAAGCTGGTCGCCAGATCATCAATTCCCAAACAGGAAGGCCCAACATCCAGCACTGTGAGCAAGCGTCCCCGGTGGTAGTCAGCCTGGAAGTCACCCTGGCGCCCAAGTGCAACACTGGACGATACGCCACAGAAATCATCCACTGCAGGCTCGATCGCATGCAACAACACCACCAGATCGGCGCCGGTGTCGACCACTGATTGCGGAAGATCTTCGAAGGCAGCGCTATTGGCCTCTTGCATCTCAGTGAGGGTCTCCGAGAGCTCATCCTCTTCGCTGTAATCCACATCCTGAACGCCGATGTTGCGCACTTTTATGGGGATACCATTTTCCCTGAATACTTCACTGGTACCGGTGACCAGTTGTGCGATTCGCTGATCCAATTGGCCGGTCAGATAATCTCGGGCGGTGGTCGAAACCAGGAACAAGACATCGAGAACGGCATCCCGTGCCAGAATATCTTCAAAGGCCTCCGTGGGACCGGGCTGCAACAATTGTTCGTCGATATCCGGGATCGTGTTGGCATTTCCGTCGTAGCGAATATCGCGGATCAATTCGATATTGAGAATGCTGCCCTTAATCTCCCGATTACCATCAGCCAATGAGGCATCGAACTCGGTTTGTTCGACGATACGGATATCATCGATAGTAAGCTCCATGGTGATGCTGCCGTTAGGGGCGGTGGAGAGGGGACCATCTACAAAGAAATCCGTGATGTGAACTTTGTTGGCATCGACTTGCTGAATGGTGCAAGTGAGAGTTTTGTCAGAGCCGGTTACGACTTCGTCACACTCCTGATCCACACTGCCTAGTACGAGACCGGCTGGCATAAAGATAGAGAAACTGACGTTGCGCAGATTCTCTTCTGTGGGGTTGGCGATGGTAACGATAAATGGCTGCAAGCCATCGTCGCCGGTCTGATAGATGTAGGCCCGGGAGGTTTTGAACTCTATCGAGGGCAGTTCGTCTGTGGCTACTTGCGCTGAGCCGGCAGAGGCCAGCAATCCGAGTGCCAATAGGGCAAGTGACTGAATGCCAGTTCGTTGCAACAAAAAACTATCCTTTAGCAGCAGTTCATCAGGCAGCAGACGCTCCTGACTTAGCCAGTTCTTATTGTCTTTATAACGGTGCAGAGCAGGAAATCCTTAGTCTGTGGCTCATTTGTCTGGCACGAAACCGGTCACATTTTCCTGTAACCATTTGCAGTCGGGTTCGTCTAATCCTACATAAATGTCCATAAATGCCTGAAAGCGCATGGCAGAACCCTGGCCCATCCCTGCTTGAGATGGTTGCTAATACACTGAGGAGCCGTATTCATGAGCATTTCTCGCCTATCAACTCTCGTTCTGGCGGCTTGTAGCCTGCTATTTTCGCTGTCAGTGACGGCTGCCAGTTCCAAACGCATCGAGCGGTCTATTGATGCGTCGGATTTGACCCATATCGATTTTGAGATATCTGTGGCGGAGATAGATATCCAGGTCTATGACGGCGACATAATCGAATTGGACATTTATCTACGTGAGGACCGGGGTTGGTGGCCATTCGGCCGCGCTGACATCGATGATATCGATCTGCAGGTCGAAAGAGGGTCTACCAGCCTGGATTTACGCCTGGATGAAGATGACATTCAGCAGGACTGGCGGGTACGGCTGCCAGCCCATCTTGCTGTATCCATGGAAGTTGGCGTGGGAGAAATTGATCTTGACGGCTTGGAGAACGATTTGCTGATGGAATTGGGAGTCGGCTCATTGCAAGTCAACGTGGCTGATATCGACTTTGAATCGGTGCGTGTCAGTACCGGTGTTGGTGATTCCAGTCTGCGCGGTTTCGGGGACGATACTGATAACGAACGAAATTTCGTCGGTGCCGACTCACATTATTTCGGTGACGGCGAGTTTGAGATTGATGTCGAGGTGGGAGTAGGCGAAGCCCGCGTTATTCGTCGCTGATTCTCTGTCACACTGCTGACCCTTTTTGTCGCTAGGCTGGCCTCTCTTGCACAGAGACGCCAGTCATGACCCGTACCACTTTCACCGTATTCTTTCTTACTGGCTTGTTCGTACAGCCGTTGTTCGCAGCAGAGCTGATCGATCTCTATTCCGCAGCTTCCATAGAATCCCATAGTCCTGTCGTGATTGGCCATCGTGGTGGTGCGGTGGTGGAAGGTATTCCGGAAAACTCCCTGGCCTCGTTGCGTCTGGCAGCCGAGAGGGGCTATGCCATGGTAGAGATAGACGTACGGGCAACATCAGATGGCGTACCCGTCTCCTTTCATGACGATGAGTTGGAAGAGCATGTGGGTGTGCGCGGCAGTATTGAGGCGATGAGTTACGCCGAAGTTCAGCAATTGCATTACCTGGAAGGTGAAGAGCACCGGCTTCTTTCCCTAGATGAATCCTTACGGGAAGCCAGTCGCTTGCAACTAGGAGTGATGCTGGATATTAAAAGCGGTCAGGATAGCGAGGCGTTCTACCAACAAATTCGCGGGCAATTACAGCGCTATGGTTTAACTCGCGCCACCGTGACTATTTCCCGTCACCCCAACACTCGCCGTTACCTGAGCGATATAGTGATGCAGCGCATTAGCAATGAGACTTGGGATCGGGTGAAGGCGGGTGAGAACATCGATCTCAGTGGTGAGTTGTGGTTTGACTGGCCACGCTATATCAATAACGAAGAAGTGGCTCAGTTAAAAGCCCTGGGCGCCTTCATCGCGCCGTCCATTAACGTTTTTCACTATCCTGAGCACGAACATCTGCAACGGGCGCAGGAGGACATAGAACGCATGGGGCAGGCGGGTGTGGATGCCTACCAGATTGATGCTCCCTATGATGAATTTGTGTTCGCACGATAAAACGGCAGTCAGGGTTAGTGCCGCTACCAACCCTGACCCCAGAGCATTCTATGGACTGATCTTACCCGGCAGGCTCAAATCGCCGGAGGCGACATCAAACACATCTACCACGCAAAGCAGTGGCGCATGCACGCTCTCGTTAACCCTTAGTCCTGCGGTTACACCATCAAAACTCATGTCTGAGATGCTGGCGATGTTATCGAATGGCACACGAATGGTGACTTCGTCGCCAACTATCAGTGGATCCCAACCCGGGCTGTCCAGCAATATGGGCAAACCAGGCCAGGTTTTAGGCAATCGCGGCTGACTGTCTGCAGGTATATCAACCACACCCAGTGCTCCCGGCCCACAGGATTCATTCGGCTGCAAGACCACCCAGTGGCTATGCCAAACTTCACCGTCATTACCCGGATCGCTGTCGCCGTTTTCATCATACAGCGGCGTATCATCAAAGTCGGCATGAGAGGTTACTGCTAACGCCAGGATTCCTGCATCCTGTTCGAAGCCCACTTCATAGCTATTAATCGTAGTTGGCCAGACATATGAAAATACTTCGCTACCAGCCAGTTTGCCGCTGGCCGCTGGCGTGCTGGTACCCGCTGCTCCTGAGACAGCCATATTGAATATGGCTGTGTTGTTCTCAATGCTGATTGAAGCAGTCACAATATCGAATGCTGCCAATTCGGCATCATTAGCTGTCGCGTTAATGGTATCGGCCCGAATTGACGGTGCACTGGTGACAGCAAGAGCGGCTATCAACAAGCTCCCCAATCGCAGATTAGAATTTCTCACAATATTCTCCCAATAGTTACTTGATAGAATGCAAATCTCTTTCGAAGTCTCTTCGCAGAATTGCAAGACTTCGGAGACTTGCGAGTCGCGCGAACTATAGGGAATTGGTATTGGTTCGAACAGTACGCACTTTTCGGTGCCCGGGGCACTTTTTGGTGTAAATTGGTGATTATGAAAGAAATAAAAAAAGCGAAGAGAGTTCCTTCGGCCTACCGGAAGCTGGAGGATGTCATTGGTTGTAAATGGTCTGTTTCAGTTTTGATTGCAGTAGGAGAGGGAGTTAATCGCCCCGGCGCCCTGGAAAGACATATTGCCGGCATATCCAAAAAAGTGTTGTCCGAAAGGCTTCGAAAACTAACGGGATTTGGCCTGCTTGAAAAACATTCTTATGCAGAAGTGCCACCTCGCACAGAATACTCACTCACCCAGTACGGTCATAGAGTAGTTCAAATCATTACAGAAATTCAGGCGCTCGATGCTGAGCTGGCTAACGGTCACACCGGGATGGTGAAGGATTGAAGCGAGGGCTGACTACTGTGGCCAGCCCCTGGTTTTTGCTGGTTCCGCTTTTACTGATTCTGTAGAGCAGCGATGCGCTTTTCGATAGGCGGATGGCTCATTAACAGTTCCATCATTGCGCGCTTACCGCTGATGCCGAAGGCAGTCAGCTGGCCCTCTAACTGACTTTCAGAGTGATTGGATTGCAGTCGCTGCAGCGCAGCGATCATCTTTTGACGACCGGCTAGGTTCGCTCCACCCGCATCGGCTCGATACTCCCGATAGCGGGAAAAGCCCATCACAATGAAACTGGCAAGAATGCCGAAAATCGCCTGAAAAGCCATCACAGTCATGAAGTAGACAAAAGCGTTATTGCTCCCGCGGTTCACCGCCTGGGCAACAATACGGGCAAAGAAATACACGAAGGTATTCAGCACGCCCTGAATCAGGGTGAGGGTTACCATATCACCGTTGGCAACGTGACTGACCTCATGACCCAATACGGCTTCGGCTTCATCGGCGGTCATGTTTCGCAGGAGACCAGTACTGACGGCTACCAGCGCATTATTGCGATTGGCACCAGTCGCGAAGGCGTTGATTTCCGGCGAGTCATAGATAGCCACCTCCGGCATGCCGATTCCTGCCATCTCAGCCTGACGTCTGACGGTATCAACCAGCCATTGCTCATCCTGATTGCGGGGTGATTCGATCACATAGGCACCCACGCTGCGTTTGGCGATGAATTTCGACATAGCCAGGGAGATAAAAGATCCGCCCATACCGAATACGGCACAGATAAACAACAGACCACCGTTGGAGGCTGAATCGATGCCAAGTATTGGCATCAGAATACTGAGCACAATACCCAGTACAATCAGTACCGCTAAATTGGTCGCGACAAAGAGAAATACCCGTTTCATGAAACTCTCCTCATTCAAGAGATAGCTAACTATATGGCGGTTTCTGGCTGGATTTAAAGAGCTGGTGACACAATTTTCGGCTACTTTTGCGTCCCTGTGTCGAAGGAATTAAGCTCTTGATCTGTAAGTGACGTAGCATTGGCGGACTACTGACGTAGAGGAGAATTGGGCTCTGAGCGAGAATTGGCGTTAGGTTTAACACCCCGCGAGGAGCTCAAGATGGAAGTGAGAGTCGATCAAGAGAAGATTCGTGAGTTGCGCCTGCGCAAATCATGGTCCCAGGAAAAGCTGGCAGATGAAGCTTCGGTTGGTTTGCGTACGGTTCAACGCATGGAGTTGGATGGTACCGCCTCCTTAAAGTCACGACTTGCCGTCGCTAATGCACTTGGGGTCGAGCCAGTGGAGTTAGATCTCGATGAGCACTCTGTTGTTTCGGAACAAACCGAAACAGACACCAAGCCTGGGACGGGAACATTTCTCCAAAAATTGAAGAGTGCTTTTGCTTACCCGGGGCCGAAATCAGTTCCAAGCAAGGTACGCACACCCATATTGGTGGGATTATGGCTATGCATGGTGACTATAGGAGCCCTGATGGTGTTTATCAGTGTGCCGCTAGTTTATGCAATAGCAACGCAGCCAGATGCAGGCTACGAAACGTTCTTTATTGCGCAGATACCGCTATTAGTGGTGTTCGCTATTGTATGCAGCGTTTACTTCTTGCTTAAAAAGTTAATGCCGACAGCAAACTAACCCTCACTTAGGGCGCATACCGTCGTAGCAGGCGATCCAATCCTCTACTGTTCGCTGCTGCATGAGCTCGCCAATCAACTCGAAGGGAATCTGCTCCGGCTTTTTGAAGCGAACGCAACTCTTGCCCATATCCAGTTTATGCTCGACGCGTTTCGCGTACTCTGCTTCAAACCAGGCCATAAGCTCCTGATCCACGTACATACCGAAATGATAGAGCGCGATATGGCCTTTCTGTGAAGCGAAGCTTACGAAAGGCAGGGGAGTGTTTTTGCCTACATGATAACCGGCAGGATAGAGGTCCAGAGGCACCACATAACTTGGCATAGAGCCTGACATGGATTCTTCGAATCCAGCAGGGAGATTGTTCCGAATCGTATCCCTGAGTCTGCTGACGGCTGCTTGCCGTTCTGAATCCAAACTATCGAGGTAATCGTCTACAGTTGAGAAAGAAGCCATTTAATAAAACCAAAAGTGCCATGTCTAATCAATCAGACATGGCACTTGAATTGCAGCCATTACGGCAAACTAATGTGGATGAATAATTGTTTTGGTTTTCGGATTTCCAATCTGGTCTTCAATGAAATGGCGACCAATATAGTGATGGATAAAAAGATAGTTAAGCAGCCAGAAAATGACGAAAGAGCCAATAAAATACGCCGCTTCTCTCTCCATGAACATCATGACGATGCCAACTAGTAAAACCAGTCCACCACCAAGCTGCCCTTTGACTCGAAGTTTATAGAACTCTTCCTGACTCATGGCTCGTAGTCCCTGATTAGAGGAAGTTATTGGGCCAGATAATGCTACGCCACATGTGAGCTACCGGGCTGCCATCAAATCCCAGACCTTCTTTTGGCTGCCGGAAGTGGCGACCAATGATGTCTTCGAAATCGTCCACATCGACTTCTACACCTTCTTCGAAGGAGTACAGGTCGTTGAGAGTAATCAGGCGGCCGGTCATATACCACTTGTGATTCTTGGCCTGCTCATAAGCCTGCACGATATAAGGCTCCGGTTTGTAGTCCGCACCGAAGAAACGAATATAAGCTTCAGGGTATTCATAGCCGACGGATTCGTCAGGGAAGAAGCGCAGGGCCTGGTGTGCCTCGATTGCCCAGGCGATTTCCTCATCGACATAGGGGCGTATCATTTGCGCGCACCAGTAACCGTGGTCAGTGCGAATCAAATTGGAAACGCAAATATCGTGCAGTAAACAAGCGAGCACGACCTTCTCGTCCATGCCATTAATGCGTGCATAACGGGCGCTTTGCAGAACATGGCTGGCCGGCGCGAAACGCAATTTGAAAAAATCTCTCAGGGTAGGGGCCGCCGGCATTTCTGGCAGTCTGGGATCATCGTGTTGGTACCAGGGACGAGTATCACCAGCGACTTCTTCCGGAGTTGGGTCGATGCTGCACATCCAGGGTGTGGCGATGCGCTTGTCCAGTTCGAGGCTCATGGCCTCTTCCAGCGCGTCCGCTTTCTCTGACAGGGTCGCATGGCCAGCAATTGAGGCAACGGTTGCGGCGCTCATATTGCTGAGAAATTTGCGTCTATCCATAGTGTCCTCTCTTAGGTTTATTCTACCTTTAGTTCTGCACAATGAGCTGCAGAGCTTCGATCTTGGAGGGCGCCGACAACAGGTCCAAAACTGCGGGGCCAAGACTACGAGAGTGACGCCTGGTCAATAGGCTAGATGTACCACATATTCTGGCCTGACTCTATGCTTTTCGTCGTTTCCGCAGGCTCCACTATTTCACTATACTGCCGACCACAAGAAGCATAACAACTGCGCAGGGGAGCCAGGCCACAGCATGTACGAACCCAATTGGATGTCAGTCATTCCACCGCTGCTGGCTATCTTTCTTGCGATACTCACCCGACAGGTCATCCTCTCTCTAAGCATCGGCATCTGGATTGGCTTCTGTATTCTGGAGTCTGTAAATCCACTGACAGGTATCGCGCTGGCTATAGATGGCGTCATCAACGTGTTCGGCGACGCGGGTGATACACGGGTGCTGGTATTCACGCTGGTTATCGGTGGACTAATAGCAACCATCGAGAAGGTAGGGGGAGTGCGTGGCTTCATCCACCTTCTGGAATCCCGAAACTGGGTGGACAGTGCCATCAAAGCCAAATGGCTGGCTTATTTCACCGGCGTGGTGGTCTTCATCGAATCCAATCTCACGCTGCTGGTCGCGGGTTCTATTTCCCGACCATTGTTTGATCGTTACCGGATTGCCCGTGAGAAACTGGCCTACATCATCGACTCAACTTCTGCACCAATCTGCATCATGATCCCCTTGAACGCCTGGGGAGCAGTAGTGATGGGATTGTTGGCCTCGTCTGAAGTCGAAAACCCTATTGGCGTCTTCATCTCAGCTATTCCGTTTAATCTGTATCCCATCGCGGTGGTGATTTTTGCGGCAGTAGTGATCTCCCGCAACCTGCAGATCGGCCCCATGAAGAAGGCGCAAACGCGAACAGAGCAGGGGAATGTGCTGTGGTCCAATGCCACGCCCATGGTAGACCCGACGGTATTGGCTGCAGAGAACGCGCAGTCCGACCCAGATCAGGACAAAGCCCGCTTCATGATTGTACCCATCTCAGTCATGGTGTTATCCATGCCACTATGCCTCTATATCACCGGTGACGGTGACATTACCGCCGGGTCGGGATCCACTTCTGTGCTGTGGGCCGTGCTGCTGGCGTTGTTCGTTTTGTGGATGATGGTTTTATTTAACCGTCGCTACCGCCTCGATGCGCTCATGAATACTTTTCTAAAGGGGGCAGGTGGCTTTTTACCCGTGGCGATGATTTTACTGTTCGCATTGGCATTAGGGGATGTTGCTGGGCTTCTGGGTACAGGCGTGTTCGTGGCACAGGTGGCTCAGGAAACCATACCTCTAATCCTGTTACTGCCGCTGTTGTTTTTGGTGTCCAGCTTTATCGCGTTTTCTATCGGGTCCAGTTGGGGTACGTTCGCGATTATGATTCCGCTGGCGATGCAGATTGTATTGTCCCTGGAGTTGCCGCCAGAGCTGTTTCTGGCTGCGGTACTTTCCGGGTCAGTGTTTGGAGACCATGCCTCCCCGATCAGCGATACCACTGTGGTCTCTTCCATGGCGGCGGCCACGGATCATATCGATCATGTGCGCACACAGCTTCCTTATGCGTTGATAAGTGCTGGGATTGCTACTCTGGGTTTCCTCATCGTGGGAATGCTGTTCCTCTGAGGGTTTGAGGAGTAGGGCCAGTGAATCTGGTGGAAACGCCATTACTCTGTCCTTCCGTCGATATCGCGGATTTCAGTGATGGGCAGCATGTGAACGTCACGGAATTTCCTGTTGTTCTTATGATCTTCATCCATCAGGCTGCCCAGGCTGGCATAGGTGTCAGTGACAAAAACAGAATCTCCGTAGGCAGTCTTGCGTGAGATACCGAAGGAAATCTGCTGCCGCATCTCGCCTGGAATTTGATTTAGCATGGATTTGGTGGTCCAAATGGACCCGTGACGGGCAAAATCGCTGACTCTGGAGGCGTGGTTGATGGTTTCGCCAAGTACGGTGAATTCCACGTGACCGCCAGCATGAAAGCTGCCAAACCACTCCTGGCCTTCGTTAATCCCAACGTTGAGCAGCAACTCGCTAAACCAGCCCTTGCGTGACTGCCACTGCTGGGTGATCTGTTTCATCATCTGTTTGAGTTCAAGCGAACACTCAATGGCGTTCAATTTGTAGTCGCAATCCGGCTGAGGGAAGAAGTAATAGACCATGCCATCGCCGGCGTGCTTGCCATAAGTTCCATAAAATTTGCGAAAAATAGGCTCACTTTGCTGCCAAATGTCGTTAATTAGCTCGAAATACTCTTCTGCCGGTAGCTCTGAACAGATCCGGCTGCTGTCCTGCAAGTCGGCCACCATCACTGCCACATTGGTGAGATAGGGCTTTCTCTTGCGCAGCAGCTCATTGATAACGTGATTGCGCTTACTGAGGAACTCCAGCAGGAAATCGTTCTCCAGCTGCACCGGGCTATAGGTGAACAGGATGCCTTCGCGGTAAAAGCAGATATAGAGATCGTAGAGTTCGTATTCGCCTCCTCCCTGGGGAAGGATGGAAGGGAAGTGGATCATGGCTTCTTTGCCA
>JAKSCP010000232.1 GCA_022360535.1 Pseudomonadales bacterium
CAGATATCGTGCTTAGGACCAGGGGGTCACTGCAGGCAAAGATCAGCCAGAGTAACGCTTGAAGATAAGACTGCCGTTGGTGCCGCCAAACCCGAATGAGTTGGTCAACACAGCATCGACTTCCTGTTCTCTGGCGGTGTGAGGAACATAATCGAGATCACATTCCTCATCCACATTATCGAGGTTAATAGTTGGAGGTATCACTTGGTCGTGCAAAGTCATGACGGAAACGATGGCCTCGGCAGCGCCAGAGGCACCGAGCAGGTGGCCGATCATGGACTTGCTGGAACTCACGCAAAGTTCATAAGCATGCTCACCAAACACTGTTTTGATGGCCTGGCTCTCTGCCACATCACCAGCGCTGGTGGAGGTTCCATGGGCATTGATGTATGCGACTTCTGAAGGGTCCATTTCAGCACTCAGCAGAGCATTACGCATGCACTGTGCCGCACCTTCACCACCTGGTGAGGGTGAAGTCACATGGTAAGCATCACCACTCATACCAAAGCCATCAAGGCTGGCATAGATTTTTGCACCACGCTTGCGGGCGTGTTCTTCCTCTTCCAATACCATGACTCCCGCTCCATCGCTTAGTACAAAGCCATCGCGGTCTTTGTCCCAGGGGCGACTGGCTCGCTCAGGGTCATCGTTGCGCGTTGACAGTGCCCTGGCAGCGCAGAAGCCACCAAGCCCAACTGGAGAAGCGGCCATCTCAGCACCACCCACCAACATTACATCAGCCTGGTTATTGGAAATCATATTGGCTGCTAAACCGATATTGTGCGTGCCTGTAGTACAAGCAGTCACGACCGCTATGTTCGGCCCTTTAAGTCCAAAGCGAATCGACAGGTTGCCGGCAATCATATTGATGATTGAACCAGGGACGAAAAAGGGAGACACCTTCCTCGGACCAGAATCACGAATCTGCAAAGTCGTCTCTTCGATGGACGCGATACCACCGATACCGGAACCAACCGCGACGCCGAAGCGGTCAGCTGCAAAACCGGAATCCGCAATGCCGGAATCGTTGAAAGCTTGCACACCCGCAGCAATGCCATAGTGCATGAATTTATCCATGCGTCTGGCTTCTTTTGCTTCCAGGTAATCACCGAGTTCGAAGTCTTGCAGAGAGCCGCCAAAACGCGTTGAAAATTCACTCACATCAAATGTAGTGATTGGTCTGATACCACTCTTGCCCTGACAGATGCCTTCCCAAGAAGAAGCAACATCATTGCCAAGCGGAGTAAGCAAACCTAATCCGGTTACGACGACTTTACGGCGATTCACAACATAGACTCCTGGTTAATTGACACCCAATAAACAAAAGCTACTCCAGAAAACTCCAGAGTAGCTTTGCTAGTAGTCATTTAATTCGGAATTACAGGTGCTCGTTGATGTAATCAATGGCGAGTTGGACAGTGGTAATTTTCTCGGCTTCTTCATCGGGAATTTCAGTTTCAAATTCCTCTTCAAGAGCCATTACCAGTTCGACGGTATCTAGTGAATCAGCGCCTAAATCCTCGACGAAAGAAGCGGAAGGCTTAACCTCATCTTCCTTAACGCCAAGTTGTTCGCAGACAATCTTCTTAACGCGCTCTTCAATGCTACTCATATCTATTATTAGCTCCTAACACTTTGTTTCTAAAGGCTTTAATTTGAGCCTCTCTGTCACGGTTACTTAATTTCCATCCAACCGTGTAAATCAGAGACGCGATTTTACCTCTATTTAGTGACGTTGTAATGTTTAAATTCAACTTTCCGAACTGTGCAAAAATTGACCAGTTACGGGCCTGTTTCGTCCTCTGGCAATTGACTAAGCCATGTACATGCCACCATTAACATGTAAGGTCTCACCAGTGATGTAGGCACCATTTGGCGAAGCCAGGAATGCAACCACAGACGCAATCTCTTCCGGTTGACCCAAACGGCCCAGCGGTATTTGCGCCAACAATGCTTCCGTCTGTTTCTCCGGCAGCTCGCGTGTCATATCGGTGTCGATAAAGCCGGGCGCAACCGCATTTACAGTGATTCCACGAGAACCAATCTCTTTCGCCAAAGAACGGGTAAACCCTTCTATGCCGGCTTTCGAGGCAGCGTAGTTTGACTGACCCGCGTTACCCGAAGAGCCCACCACCGAACTAATATTGATGATGCGCCCGCTACGCGCCTTGGTCATTCCTTTCAGGCAGGCTTTGCAAACTCGGTACATGGAAGTGAGGTTGGTGTTCAGCACCGTTTCCCATTCGTCTGCTTTCATGCGCATCAATAAATTATCTCGGGTAACACCGGCATTGTTCACTAAGACAGTCGGTAGTCCATATTGTTCATCAATAGCTGCAATAAGTGACGCGACCGAATCATCGTTGCCCACATCGGCAACCATCCCTTGGCCGTTTAGCTTTGCTTCACTCATATAACTGCTAATAGCCGCAGCGCCGGCTTCGCTGGTAGCAGTACCAATAACCGTCATCCCCTGCGCTGCTAACGCTTCCGCAATAGCACGGCCGATCCCTCTACTGGCGCCTGTCACTAAAGCGATGCCTGACTCGTTATTCATTTCTTTATTCCTTTACCATTCAGTCTGGCAATTAGGTGCCAACTCTCACTATTTAGATTAGTGTGGATGATCCTGCCACTGCTAAGCAGACATTTCTGCTTGTGCACTTTCCAAAGAGGCAGGATCTTCACTGCCAAAACTCACGATATCAGAATCGATTCGCTTAATGAGTCCACACAATACTTTGCCAGGTCCGCACTCCACCAAATGAGTAATCCCTGTTTTAGCAATTACCCGTACACAATCTACCCAAAGCACCGGCGCATAGAGTTGCCTGACTAAATTCTTTTTGATTGCTTCGGGATCTTCATTGATATCTGCGTTGACGTTTTGCACAACAGGGATGCTCGGTGCTGATACGTCGATGGAAGCCAACACTTCCTCCAACTGCTCTGCCGCAGGGCGCATTAATGCGCAGTGGGAAGGCACGCTGACATTCAACGGCAACGCTCGTTTAGCACCGGCCTCTTTACACAACTCTATCGCTCTATCGACAGCGGCAGTCTCCCCAGCGATAACAGTTTGTCCAGGCGAATTGAAATTCGCTGCCGACACAGTACCCAGCTCTTCAGCCTCGTCACAGATCTCATTAATCTGATAGTTCTCCAGACCCACTATAGCTGCCATTTTTCCAGCACCTTCCGAGACTGCCGATTGCATGAACTTGCCTCGTTGATGCACCACCGATAGGGCATCAGCAAATCTCAGGGCCCCTGCACACACCAAAGCAGAGTATTCTCCCAGACTATGACCAGCCAGGATGGACGGCTTAGCACCACCTTGTTGTTCCCAGAGTCGTGAGATCGCAATAGAAGCAGTTAAGAGTACGGGTTGGGTGATGGAAGTTTGGTCAAGGCTATTCTCGTTATCGTGTTGAGTGATTTCCCACAGATCCAAACCCAATACCTCGGAGGCCTCGGCAAAAGTCTCTCCAACGATGGGATACGCAGTCGCCAGGTCCGACAACATTCCAAGTTTTTGGGAACCCTGACCAGGGAAAACAAATCCGAATTTATGCATGGTTTCTCTTTTGCTCGTTTCGCTTGCTGTTGTGACTACTACAGGATAATCAGTTAAATCTTTTGTCAGCTGGCTGCGACAGTGTCAGCTCCCGTCAACTGCATAATGGCAGCTACCCTATCAGCGATCAATTGGGGTACTGCTTTTTCCACCTCTCGCACAGCATGCTGGATCGCGTAGAAAAACCCCTCGCTGGTGGCATTACCATGACTCTTTACAACAGTTCCTTGTAAACCAATAAGGCTCGCGCCATTGAAACGTTGCGGATTAATCTGAGACGACAGTCGGGTCAGCATTGACGTAGGAGAATAGCCTGACAATCTGGTGAGTAAACTGTCTTCCATTTGGGCAGTCAGCAGTTTCTTAACCACGTTGGCCACACCAGCGCTTGATTTGATGGTGACGTTCCCGACAAAGCCATCACAGACCACCACATCTGCGGCGCCCTCGAACAGTTCGCTTGCTTCAATAAACCCGACGTAGTTGAGTTCGCTGCTGGCAGCCATCAATTTCGCTGCCTGCTGCACCTCATGGGTGCCTTTGTATTGCTCGGCACCGATATTCAGCAATCCAACGCTCACGTTTTCACCATTGAGCGACTCCGCCAATACGGAACCCATGACTGCAAACTCAAACAGCTGCCGACTGTCGCACTCGGGATTTGCCCCCACATCCAGCAGAAAGGTCTGCCTGGAAGCACCAGGCAAGGTGGCAACGATAGCGGGTTTCTGGATTCCCGGTAAGGTCTTCAATAAATGCCTGCCCATCATCAACAGTGCGCCAGTATTACCCGCACTTACCATGGCTTCTGCAGCACCCTCTTTCACCATTTCCGTGGCTTTAAACATTGATGATTGACGACCCGAGCGCAATACATTGCCTGGTTTGTCATCATCAGCAATGGCTTCCACTGTGTGGACTACGGAAAAACGATCTCGCAGTTCGATAGGCGCAGCGTGCAGCAGCGGCTGCATGCGCTGTTCATCCCCTACCAGCAGGAGAAAGAGTTCGGAGTTGTGTTGCAGGGCCTGCAGGCAAGCTGGGAGTGTTACGTTGACTCCACCGTCGCCCCCCATAGCATCAATTGCTATGCGTTTTACGGCATTCAACGTTAGTCGTCGCCAAGATCCAGGACTTTCCTGCCTTTATAGAAACCGTCAGCAGTGACGTGATGACGGCGGTGTACTTCGCCCGTGGTCTTGTCTGTTGACAGAGCCGGCCCTGACAATGAGTCATGAGTGCGGCGCTTGTCACGCTTGGAACGGGTTACTTTGTTCTGTTGAACAGCCATGATGTATCTCCAATTAAAAACTTTGTGAGCCCGGGTATGGATTGCGCCGGGTTCTGACTCGATTCGTTACTTCGCTTTCTTCGCCTTAGCAGCCTTCTTTGCCGTTTTCGCCGTCTTGGCTTTGAGTTCACTAAGCACAGCAAAAGGACTCGCTGCACCCGGCTCATTTTCAGCACCCTCAGCCTCAGGTACTGCTTCGTATTCCAGCTTGTCTATGCATGCCGCATCGTCGTGCAGAATGACTATCGGCAGCGCCAGTATTAACTGTTCCTCGACTAGTTCTGCCAGCTCCAATTTGGGTTCGGTGCAGATCCAGGGGTCCCATTCCGGCTCCAGGCTGGCCACCTGGTCCTCAGAGACCAATAGGGCCAGGCGAATACTGTCGCTTAACTCCAACCCGACAGCCTGCAAACAACGCTGGCAGGTCATTTCCACCTGGGCCTCGATGTCACCAGTTATCTGGCGCTGACCCGTATCTGGATCAACCGAAAAGCTCAGGTTTACTCCTACCCTGGCCTGGTCACTTGCCAGGCATTCTCGAAATCGAGGTAGCAATTCCAGGCTGACAGAACCGCTGAGGGAAAGCGCTTGCCCGAACGCCTTTCGAACGTCTACATAGGCTGGAATTGGGCCCTCTGACATAGGCGCGCAATTCTAGGGCTCAACAGCGCTGCTGTCAAAGCCAAATTAGCTCAATGCCAAGTTGAATATAGTGACTTAAGCCTTTGTAATAACTAATTTAATCCAATTTATCCAACAAGCTTTTGAAGCGCTCATCCAGTGCCGCGCGCACCTCGACTGGTTTACCTGTAACCGGGTTTTTGAAGGCGATGCGTTGAGCATGCAAACAGAGGTCCTTATGCCGCCTCAAACTCTCACTCGCTGCGCTGTCGCCTGCCCGATATTTGCTATCGCCCACAATAGAATGACCAGCATGCTGGCAGTGCACCCGAATCTGATGGGTACGCCCCGTTTCCGGTGACGCCTGCACCAGGGTTGCCTCCTTGAAGCGCTGTTTAATCTGAAATCGAGTCCGGGAGGGCTTCCCTGAAGCGTCTACACGCACCAGCCGCTCACCTGAGCTAAGGGTGTTTTTCTGCAGCGGCGCATCCACCTCTCTGCGCTGACCCTGCCACTGCCCATAGACCAGTGCCAGATAATCTTTTTCTACAGTTTTGTTTTTAAGTTGTTGCTGTAATCCTTTTAAATAGCTCATATTTTTACATAGGACAAGGCAGCCGGAGGTATCCCTGTCCAGACGATGAGCAAGCTCTGCCTGCTGCCAGGATAGATCGATCTGACGCACCGCTTCAATGAGGCCCAGGCGAATCCCAGAGCCGCCATGGACAGCCAGGCCAGCAGGTTTATTTACCAGCAACAGATCCTCATCTTCGTACAAAACGCTCTGCTTAAGGAGCCCTGTAAGGTTGCTGCTGGGCCTGGGGGGTTGATCCACCTCTGCCGCTTCATGAGGGGGAATACGCACCATATCGCCCTCTGCCAGGCGGGATTCGGGTTTACAGCGTTTTTTGTTGATGCGCACCTCACCGCGCCTGATAAAGCGGTAGATTCGAGAGCGCGGCACTCCTTTCAGGTGGCGGAACAGGAAGTTATCCAGACGCTGCCCGTGATTGAGCTGCTCGATACGGACAAATTGGACTTGGTTGTGGTCGGACAAGGTGGTTTACAGCTGTTCGGTATCAGTGCCGGAATTGGCGACCCAATTTTACCCGATCACGCCTGTTAGCGCCGGTTGACCACTATCCGAAACCGGCCCGGGAATTCGCTCAGCAGTACCATGCAAGTGAGCTTATTAGTGTAAAATCCTCACCTTTTTGGGCAAGTCCAGGCTGGGCTGCCAGCAAGAGCCAATGGAATCGATTAAACAACAACTAAATGCAGCGGTTAGTCAGGCGATGGCAGCGATCAGCGGTTTGTCTGATTGCAATGCCAATGTTGTGACTGCCTCCAAACCCGAGTTCGGCGACTATCAGGCAAATGGCGTCATGGCCATTGCCAAGCAATTGCGCACCAACCCGCGGGAAATAGCCCAGAAAGTCGTCGATCACCTGGAAGCGCTGGCATTAGCCCCGATCGACAAACTGGAAGTAGCCGGCCCTGGTTTTATCAACATTCACTTATCGGATTCTTATCTCCTCAGTGAGGCCAATTCTGCCTTGCAGAAGCCTGACCTTTTCATCGGTAAATCAGATTCTCCGCAGAAGATAGCCGTTGACTACTCTTCTCCTAATTTGGCTAAGGAAATGCATGTCGGTCATCTGCGTGGAACCATCATTGGTGATTGTCTGGTTCGGGTATTGGAAAAAATGGGCCATGAGGTGGTGCGCCAGAACCACGTAGGCGATTGGGGAACACAGTTTGGTATGCTCATAACCCACCTCCGGGAACTCGAGGGCGACCAGAATGAACAGGGCACTCAGCTTGCTGACCTTGAAGTCTTCTACCGGGACGCAAAGGAGAGATTCGACAACGATGCGGATTTTGCCACCCAATCGCGGCTAGCAGTGGTTAAGCTGCAAAGCGGTGACCCAGAGTATGTAGCGGCATGGGAACAATTCATTGATGAATCACTAAAACACTGTGAAGCGGTGTACGAAAAACTCGCCGTCACTCTTAGCAGAGATGATCTCGACGCGGAAAGTCGTTACAACGACGATCTCCCGATAATCATTTCAGATTTAGAGTCGAAAGAGTTACTGACAGAATCTGATGGCGCCAGGTGTGTTTTTTTAGAACAGTTCAAAGGCAAAGACGATGAACTATTGCCATTGATCGTACAAAAGTCTGATGGCGGGTATCTGTATTCCACCACCGATCTCGCTGCAGTTCGCTTGCGCATGCGTGATCAAATCCATCGCTCTTTGTATGTCGTGCATGCGCGTCAGTCGTTGCACTTTCAACAAGTGTTTGCCGTGGCCAGAGAAGCCGGGTTCGCAGACGACAGTCTATCTCTGGAGCATATTGCCTACGGCACGATCATGGGCAGCGATGGTCGTCCGTTCAAAACCCGATCGGGTGATTCTGTTAAGTTAGAAGATTTGCTGGATGAAGCGGTGAAGCGTGCCCATGATTTAGTGAGCGAGAAAAACCCGGAACTTACTCCTGAGGAAAAAACCCGCGTCGCTCAGAGTGTCGGTATCGGTGCGGTGAAATACGCAGATCTGTCGAAGAATCGGACCAGCGATTATGTATTCGACTGGAATACGATGCTGTCCTTCGAAGGTAATACAGCACCCTATATGCTCTACGCCTACGCCAGGATACGCAGCATTCTGCGTAAGGCAACAGCGGTAAACACTACAATGATTGCAGCCGTTGCTGAAACCGAGGAGCGTGTACTACTAGTCAAAAACCTACAGCTGCCAGAAGTGGTTGCAGCCATCGCGAAAGACTGCTACCCAAATCAATTGTGCAACTATCTTTACGAGTTGGCTGGTGTCTTTATGCGTTTCTACGAAGTCTGCCCTATTCTGAAGGCCGAAGACACGAGCACCGTACAGTCCCGTCTGGCCCTGGCGCAACTTACCGCACAGACACTGCAGCAGGGCCTGGATTTGTTGGGAATCGAGACCCTGGAGAAGATGTAAGACCGTCTGATCTATTGCAGCTGCAGTAGCACCTTGTTCAGGCGTGCTGAGAACTCTCCCGGATCATCCAGCTGCCCGCCATCGGCCAGGCTGGCCTGACCAAAGAGAATTTCAACCAGATCGCCAAAGCGCTCTTCGTCCTGTTCTTTGTCGAGCCTTGCTACCAGCGGGTGTTCTGGATTGATTTCAAAGTGCGGTTTTGTTTCTGGCACCGCCTGGCCTGATGCTTCCATGATCTTGCGCATCTGCGCTCCCATGGCACCCTCATCGATAGCCAGACACGCTGCCGAATCGGTTAAGCGATGAGTAAGCCGCACCTCGTTGACGCGATCACTAAGCGAATTCTTGATGCGCTCTGTCAGGCCTTCCAGTGCTTTCTCTGACTCTTCTTGCTGTTCTTTTTCTTCCTCGTCTTCCAGCTTGCCCAGATCCAACTCGCCCCGGGAGACATCCTGAAACTGCTTGCCCTCATACTCCGTGAGATGACCCATCAACCATTCATCGATGCGATCGGTCATCAAAACAACTTCAATGCCTTTCTTGCGAAAAATTTCCAGGTGGGGACTGTTCTGAGCAGCTTTCAATGAATCAGCTACCAGGTAATAAATCTTGTCCTGATTTTCCTGCATGCGTTCAATATACTCATCCAGGCTTTGGTCCTGCGCTTCTGTTGTTGAGTTAGTCGTAGTGAACTGCAGTAGCTTCGTGACTTTCTCTCGATTGGTGAAATCTTCAGCAGGGCCCTCTTTCAATACCTGACCAAACTGTTCCCAGAAAGAGTTGTATTTTTCTTTGTCGTTCTTACGTAACTTACTCAACATATCCAGTGCACGTTTGGTCAGGGCACTGCGCATGGAATCAACGGCAGGATCTTTCTGCAGTATTTCCCGGGACACATTGAGAGAGATATCGTTAGAGTCAACGACACCCTTCATAAAGCGTAAATAGAGTGGCAAAAATTGTTCTGCATCATCCATGATGAAGACACGCTGCACATAGAGCTTCAGACCTCTCGCAGCGTCACGGTTCCACAAATCAAAAGGTGCACGCCCAGGCACATATAACAGGCTGGTGTATTCCAATTTGCCTTCGACCCTGTTGTGGCTCCAATCCAATGGGTCTTCAAAGTCGTGGCTGACGTGCTTGTAGAATTCTTTGTACTCGTCGTCTTCCACCTCGCTTCTGGAGCGGGTCCACAACGCTTTGGCAGCATTCACTGCCTCGTATTCGACTGCCGTCTCTTCTTTGTCCTTGTTCTCCTCATCATCTTCAGCTTGACCAAAGTCCTGCTTCTCCATCATTACCGGGATAGAGAGATGATCGGCATAACGTTTCACGATGCTTCTCAGTCTGAACGATTCGGCAAACTCCTTCTCGTCGGCCTTCAGGTGCAAGGTGACAGTAGTGCCGCGTTCTGCTTTTTCAGCACTTTCAATGGTGTACTCTGACTCGCCTTTCGACTTCCAATGACTAGCCTGCTCGGCAGTATCACCTGCTTTTCGGGTTAATACTTCAACCTCATCGGCAACGATAAAAGCGGAATAAAAACCCACTCCGAACTGACCGATGAGCTGAGAATCTTTTTGTTGATCCCCAGTCAGAGACTCGAGAAACTGAGCGGTTCCCGATTTTGCGATGGTACCGAGATTGGCAATGACTTCATCTCGATTCATGCCGATCCCGTTATCGGAGATCGTTATGGTGTTGTTCTCACCGTCAAAGTCGATTTGAACTTTTAGTTCTGAATCATTCTCCAGCAACTCCGGCTTCGATAGCGCCGCAAAGCGAAGTTTGTCGGCTGCGTCTGATGCATTCGAGATGAGTTCCCGGAGAAAGATTTCCTTGTTGCTGTACAAGGAATGAATCATTAAATGAAGCAACTGCTTCGCTTCAGTCTCAAATCCCCTGGTTTCTGCTTGAGCCTCGGTGGTCATCGTTTTACCTCGTGTCCTGCCCATTTCATCAATCAATAAAAAACCCGATCTCCTTGCGGCGATCGGGTTTTAGATGGGGGCGAACCCCCTGGATTCAAGTACTTACGACACTAATCGATCAGTGATGGATAGGGCCGATAGTAGTCGATTGCCTCGGCTTTTCTCTCCTCGATAATGTTGTAACGTTGCTCCGTGCTGCCAATAAAGGTGAGATACTGCTGAGCCGCATCACGTCCATTATCTTCAGCCGCATCGGCTGCCTGGCGAGCCGCAGAACGGGCCCCTTCGAAGTCGTCCAACTCAAGCAACGAGCGAGCCAGGAACAACAGGGTATCTGATCGATTACTCAGATTCCCCTTGTCTACCGCCGCCTGGAATGCCTCTGCAGCCTCATCGTAATTCGCCATGACATAGTGGATGTAACCCACAGAATCCCAGCCGTCACCGCTGTCGGACAATTCAGCCACGCGCAGAGCATTCGGCAAAGCATCTTCATAAGTACTGGCAATCAGATGCATCTGAGCGGCGATTTCCAGGTTATCCACATTGTCCTCGATGATGTCGAGCTCGAGGCCTTCCTCAATAATCTTGGAACCGCTTAGTGGAATATCCATTCCCGCCAGAGACTGACCCAAATTAAGATAGCGCTGTTCGTCGTCAATATGACCCGCTATGTAGGCAAGATTCAGCGCCTGCACCCGGCGGTCTTCCTGATCGAGGCTGGCATAGATTGCATTGAGATTCAGCCAATCGGTCTGTTCGTTGAACTTAACGATCATCGTCTTGGTCAAATCCAGCGCATTAGCGAAATCTTCCAGGGTGAAATAGATACCATTGAGATAGGCATAATCATCCCGGCCTAGCTCCTCACCCATGTTCAAGGACATGTTCATATAGTCCAGCCAGTAAGGCAGCGCTTCCTCGAACTGTTCCAGCTGATAGTGGGCGTAAGAAAGCCCCTTATAGACAATGATATCCTCTTCCGGAGACAGGTCTCGCCAAGCCACATAGTTATTGATTGAGTTCTGCCACTCTTCCTCCGCCGCATACAGCTGCCCCAGTGAACGCAGCGTTCTCAGGCGCTGATCCAGACGCAACTCTTCGATGAGAAGCATCTCCTCGAAAATTCCCAGGGCACCCTGGAAATCTTCCAACCCGAGGTAGTAATTGGTATAGAAGCTCAGCAGAGTCGATTTTTCGAAATCGTTCATGCGATCCCAACGCCGCTCGCGCAACTCATCGAGTTCAATTTTAGCTTCGGCGAAATTGGGCTCCCCACCATCCTCAGGCGACATGAGTTCCTGAATATCAGTGATGGCACGCATAACCTGCTGGCTCAAAGTGCCGGCTGTTCGCGCTTCTGGTGGCGCTCGTTCCTCTTCACCAGCAATGGCATTCTGCACTGGCAGCAGTGGTGCAGCAAGAACTGCAACCAGGAATGCTAGAGATAACTTGTTAATTGCTTTCATGTTGACTCTCTATCCTTTGCTTACTCTTCTAGCTGATAGCGAAACAGATACTGAACACCAGGCACTTCAACACCCTGCCCCTCCACTACACGGGGTTGGAACTTAAAGCGCGCGGCTGCCCGTATCGAGGAACGGTTAAATATATTGGGTGGTTCTGCGTCCACTACTGTGATCGTGTCTTCAACCACATTACCCAGTCCATCTACAGTGAAGCTCACCAGACACCATCCTTCGATTCCGCGCTGAGCAGCACGGGTTGGATATTGCGGTGCAATCGCCACCAGCGGCAGGTAATCACCGTCCGTAGCGGAAATTGACGCATTGCTCAGTTCCAGACCAGTATCCAAATCCACACTTGCCCGCTCAATATTGAGCGAAGGGCCTGCATCCAGGTTAATTTGTTTCTCTGGCGTGTCAGGGGTTTCCTGAGTCACTTCCTCGATCAATTCTGGCTTGTCGATTTCCTCGATCACTTCCAGCTCGATCTCTGGCATCGTGGCATCCACAATGCGTACCACGTTGACACGCTCGTCGAAACGTTCACCAGTCGCAATCAGTGCTTGCATGAAATAGAACAGGCCTAAAGTAATGACTACGGCCATGCCCATAGAAATTGCCCATCTAATAAATATCATGATCTAAGCCTCCGCAGAAATTCTGACGTCTTCAATATTGGCTTCCCTGGCCGCTTCCAGGATTAACATCACCTGTTCGTTATTGGCGTTCTCATCCGCCTGAATAATCACCGCCGAGTTCGGCGCATCGGCAAGACGCAGTTCGAATCGGGAGCGAATAAAACGGGGATCGATCTGGTCACCGTCGATCCAGATGTCACCACCTGGACCTACCGCGATCAGAATCAAGTCACCAGAAGTCTCACCTGCGGTGGATGCCTCCGGTTTACTTACTTCGATACCCGCCTCGGTGACGAATACAGAAGTTACGATAAAGAAAATGAGTAGGATAAAGACCACATCCAGCATCGGTGTAAGGTCAATCTCACCGGCTTCTTCCTGATCTTTCTTCCTCATCAAACCTGATTTCATAATTCTCTGGCCTTTTTAAATTCTACTTATTGGTTGATCGGCAAATGATCTTCAAGTAATTCGAGATCGCGATCGATCTGGCCCTTCAAGTAATTGAAGGCAAAGATCCCTGAGATCGCTCCGACCATACCGGCCATCGTTGGAATGGTTGCTTTAGAAACACCACCTGCCATGGACTTGGCATCGCCGCCACCGGAGAAGGACATAACGAAGAACACTTCGATCATTCCAGTCACCGTTCCAATCAACCCCAACAGCGGACAGATAGTCACCAATACCTCAATAATCGGCATGGTGTTTCTAACGTCGAGTGAGATTTTAGAAATCATCATGGTGCGAATCTGGTGCGCACTCCATGATTGTTTGTCAGCTCTGGCGTTCCATTCGGCCAGGGTGTTTTTCACATTCTTTTTGTGAGTGGTATTGATATACCAGACGCGTTCGAAAACCAGTGACCATTTGATCAGCAGCAGACCCATGATGATAGTCAACACGGGCCCGCCTCTGTTCATAAAGGCCTCAATAGCATCCAGAATATCCAGTAGCGCTAATGGCATTGGATTACCTCGCCTTTTTAATGCTATTGACCACCAGCAGCGCGTTCAGCTTTCTGCGCAATCATGCCGGTCGCCTGTTCTTCAAGGATGTGAATGATATTGTCACTGCGACTCTTCACTACGGTATGCATAAAGATAGTAGGAATAGCCACCACGATACCAAGTACCGTCGTCATCAATGCTTGTGAAATACCACCCGCCATAATAGTTGGGTCACCAGCACCGTACACTGTGATTTGCTGGAACACCTGGATCATACCAGTCACCGTACCAAGCAATCCGCCCAGCGGTGCGATGGTGGCAATCATCTTGATCAGGGTCAGCATGCTTTCAAGGGATGGTGTTTCCTTGAGGATCGCTTCGCCCAGTTTCAGCTCCAGAGTTTCGGTATCAGCGTTCGGATTCGCTTCAGCAACCAGCAAGACACGACCCAATGGGTTGTTCTTGGTTGCCTTGTCGCTCTTCAGTTGCGACCGTACCTTAATAGAAACAAGAGTGAGCATCAGCAGTCGGAAGAAGCCGAGCAGAATACCTACTACACCAACGCCGATAATGATGAATCCAATTACACCAGCGTTCGCTTCAACTTGCTCTTGAGCACTTGGGAAGTTCACCAGGTTAGCCATTACCTGACCACCCACACCACCAGTTGGATCGATGGCCATGCGAACGAAGCCAGAGCTGGCTGACTGCAATTCTCTCGCGGAAGCCAGTTCCTCAGAATCAGGCTGGCGAGGCAGAACCTGCAAGTGTCCAA
>JAKSCP010000243.1 GCA_022360535.1 Pseudomonadales bacterium
GGATGGTTAGCTCTCAAGCAGTTGCGGGCACTATCGTTCGGGTGAGCACCTCGATTGGTGACTACTCCATAGAATTATTGGATGAAGTGGCGCCGCTTACTGTGCAAAATTTTCTTGGCTATGTTAATCGAAATGACTACAACCAGACCTATTTGCACAGAGTTGTTGATGATTTTGTAGTGCAGGGTGGGGCCTATCGCTTCCAGGCATTCGAAGGGCCTATTGATATCTTTGTAGGGCCGCCCGTTCCTAACGAGTTCAGTGCTTCCAATTTACGAGGCACCGTAGCAATGGCAAAAATCGATGGGCAGCCTGATAGTGCAACCAATCAATGGTTCGTGAATCTTACCGACAATACCAGCTTGGACAGCACTAATGGTGGATTTACGGTGTTCGGTAATGTGTTGGGTGCAGGCATGACAATTCTGGACGGAATTGATGATTTGCCTACAATTACTCTGGGTTCGAAAGCGCCAAGTACACCCTATATTACTCCAGAGTTTAATGATGGCCGAGACTTCATCTATATGAATGTGGAGGTTGTTGAGCGTTTCAGCGAAGCCCCCCATGTGTATGAAACGAATAGCGGTTTGATGATAACCACCGTGAGCGTGGATGGTGACAGCGAACTCATCGGATTGAATTTCAACACTGTTGCTTCCGATCCAGAAGTGATCTTACAGGCAAACGTGAACAGTATTATCCCAAAGCGGGATAGCTTTACAGGCATCGCGACTTACTCTACTACTGACAACCGACTCAGAATCCCGAGTCTCGAAGTTAATCAAAACGGCAGTGTGCAGCTACTTAGCAATGTAGTCTTTGTGCTGAGTGACCCTGTTCTCTCGCACTTCACTCTAGAATCCTACGATCAATAGCAAGTTTACCGGTATTTCTCCTTGCGTTACTCTTGCCGACGCAGCTTGTATGCTATGTGATATGTCCTGGCATGGATGTGCAGCTAAATGCAGCTAAAGAAGACTAAAGACCAAGAATAAGCAAAAGTAGAAAACAGGAAGACAGTCGATATGGCATCTGCTCGCGGTGAATTTAGCTCCAGATTTGGTTTCCTAATGGCGGCATCAGGGTCTGCTGTTGGTCTGGGCAATATCTGGGGATTTCCGACCAACGCGGCCTCCAACGGCGGTGCGGCATTTCTTTTTACCTACCTGATCCTCGCCTTCGCTTTGGCCTATCCTGCCCTGATGGCAGAGTTGATTATCGGCAGGCACGCCCGAGCCAATGCAGTGACAGCTCTGCGTTCAATCTCGCCTGGGCAGAAATCCAGGTTACTGGCTACGACAGTTGGCTTTGTCGGCATTCTTACGGTCAGTTTTATCCTGAGTTTTTATGCCATTGTGAGCGGTTGGATGATTGCATTCTTTTTTGATCCGATTGCACGAATATTGGGCATGGATGGGCTGGCTCAATGGCTAACTGAAGATGCCGTGCTACGTAATAGCCTGTTTGTTGTGTTGTTCATGGTGTTCACCATGTACATCATCAGTGCAGGCGTGAAGGATGGCATCGAGAAATGGGCGTCGAGATTGATGCCTTCACTGATAGTGATCCTGGCGCTGCTTATCTTGTATGTGATTACTCTGCCCGGGGCAGGTGATGGATTGCGTGCTTATCTGGTGCCTGATTTCAGTCGTATTGCTGATCCCGCATTGCTGGTGGATGCGATGGGTCAGGCGTTCTTCTCCCTCTCGCTTGGGGTTGGGACCATGTTGGTTTACGGCTCTTACATCAGTAAAAAGGAGAACCTGCCTACCATAGGGAGTCTGGTGGCCCTGCTTGATGTGGGCATCGCTGTTCTGGCCGGCATGCTCATTCTGCCAGCCATGTATGTGGCCCTGAATAATGGTGTACAGATATTTGATGAAAGTGGCGGTTTGATTGCCGGTCCCGGATTGATCGTGTCTGTGCTGCCAGCGCTGTTCAATACCATGGGAGCAGTTGGTGTTTTCGTTGCCTTTGCGTTTTTTGCCTTGATGACAATTGCTTCGCTAACGTCTTCGATTTCAATGCTGGAGGTGCCGGTGGCCTATGGTGTTGAGCATCATGGCTTGGAAAGGCGGAAAGCGGCCATTGCCATTGGTTCAATCGTGACTCTGGTATCGTTGGTTATAGTTTTTAACTTTGACCCCTTATTCGATCTTGTGGTGACTTATACCACTGAGGTGAGTCAGCCGTTGCTGGGTTTTTCTTTTTGTATCTTCGTTGCCTGGATTTGGAAACGTAACGACATTCTGGAAGAGATCAAGCAGGGTTGTCCTGAAGTGGAGTCCGGCCTGTTTTGGAAGATCTGGCCTTTCTATGTGAAGTTTATCTGCCCAGTAGCAATTCTGGTCGTTTACTTTCAATAACTAATTGCCCGCAACCACGTCTACGAAGCGTTCGATTTCTTCTTCGCTGTTGTAGTAATGAATAGACGCTCGATTTACGTCTGCTCCGATATTTTTGGCAACATCCAGCTGCGCATTTTTTTGACTTGAAACCGATGTGTTGATCCTGTGTGCCTGTAGCCTCTTGTGCAGGTCAACAGCCTCTTCATCAGCTTTGCTGAAAGTGACGATGCCGGATAACGCGTTGGATCTTTCATGTACGGTTATTTCGTCTATGGTGGATAGTTTGCTGCTGAGTATCCTGCCCAGATGGCCCACGCGTTCAGCAAAATTCTTGAGGCCAATACTCAGTGCGTAGTCGGCAGCTTTGCTTAGTCCAATTACATTCGCCGTGTTTCTTTCCCAGTTTTCAAATCGGGTTGCACCGGGTTGCAACGTGTA
>JAKSCP010000272.1 GCA_022360535.1 Pseudomonadales bacterium
TACTACGGACGTGACTGGCAACGTTGAGCTGCCTGAGGGTACTGAGATGGTAATGCCTGGTGACAACATCAAGATGACTGTTGATCTGATTGCGCCAATTGCCATGGACGAAGGTCTGCGTTTCGCGATTCGTGAAGGTGGTAGAACCGTCGGAGCAGGCGTCGTAAGTAAGATCATCGAATAAAACAAAGCCTGAGATTTGATAGCGCCAGCCCACCTGAAAAGGTGTGCTGGCTTTATCGTCTCTAGGGACGTAGCGGCTGCGAACTTCCAGCACTGCGTTGGAAGCGATTTTCGAGCGGGTCACATACTGTTTGTATGCTCCCCACTCAAAAACCACTTCCGCCTTGTTCTGAAAGTTCTCGCTCGCTGCTCGAGATCGCCCCGTAGCAGAATCGAAGGGAGCCAAAGAACGAATACTCTCTGAGCTAGTGGCGAGCGAGGGTGCGAAGGACGAGGCAAAAGCATTTTTTGAAGCAGGAGTTTACGAGTGGTAAATGACTGCTTCAAAAAATGCTTTTAACGAAGTAATTCGTGCCCGCAGCCGGCACGGTACCGAAGTAAAGGCCAGTAGCTCAATTGGCAGAGCAGCGGTCTCCAAAACCGCAGGTTGGGGGTTCGATTCCCTCCTGGCCTGCCATTATGGCAGGAACGGCAGTGAGACCGGTTAGGTCGAAAAGTAGATAGCACAGATTATGGTTGAGAAGGTAGAGAGCGAAGAAGGTAAGCTGGATTGGATCAAGTGGGCTGTGGTTGCCGCTATTGTGGTCGCTGCGGTTTATGCCAATTCCTATTTCGCTGCCGAGTCGCTGTTAATCAGAACGATAGGTTTGTTGGTCGCCGCTGGTGTTGCCGGTTGGGTTGGCGGGCAGACTGTAAAAGGCCGCGCTTTCATCAATCTTTGTTTGGAAGCCAGGGTTGAAATAAGGAAGGTCGTTTGGCCGACCAGGCAAGAAACGACACAGACCACAATTGTGGTACTGATCGTAATCTTCATCGTAGCCATCATTCTTTGGGTGTTGGATTGGGGATTAAACGGAATCGTTTCTTCGATAATTGGTTAGAGGAAGGAAATGGCTAAACGCTGGTATGTGGTCCACGCTTACTCGGGCTACGAGAAAAAAGTAATGCACGCGCTGAAAGAACGCATTGCGCTTTCAGGCATGGATGACTACTTCGATGAGGTGCTGGTACCCACCGAGGAAGTCCTTGAGATGCGTGCGGGCCAGAAGCGCAAGAGCGAGCGTAAGTTCTTTCCTGGTTACGTATTGGTGCACATGGATCTCAATGACGATACCTGGCACCTGGTAAAAGAAACCCCTCGAGTGATGGGTTTCATCGGTGGCACGGCAGAGAAGCCAGCGCCGATTACTGATAAAGAAGCGAATAAGATTCTCCAGCGTATGGAGGATAGTGAAGAAGCACCAACTCATAAGATCGTTTATGAGCCAGGTGAGATGGTCCGTGTAATCGATGGTCCGTTTAATGACTTCACTGGCACGGTAGAAGAAGTGAACTACGAGAAGAGTCGCTTGCGAGTTGCCGTATTGATTTTTGGTCGCTCTACACCAGTCGAACTGGAGTTCGGTCAAGTAGAGAAGAGCTAACCCCGGTTGGCCACAAACTGTCTCTGGTAACAGAGATGTTTCATCGATCCTTGGGCATCTAGCCGTGTCTAAGGGGGTAGGGGAGTTGAGCTCTCCAAGATAGATGGACTCAATAGCTTGCAGTTAGAGCTTTCGAGTTCGAGGTTGAATTCAACTTCTATCTTGGACACGCCAACATTTGAACCCAAGGAGATAAAACAATGGCTAAGAAAGTACTGGCTTATATCAAGCTGCAGGTTGGCGCTGGTCAGGCCAATCCTAGTCCACCTGTTGGACCTGCTCTGGGTCAACATGGTGTGAACATCATGGAATTCTGTAAGGCATTTAATGCACAGACTCAGGGTACTGAGCCTGGTCTGCCTATTCCTGTTGTTATCACGGTCTATGCGGATCGTAGCTTTACCTTTATTACCAAAACGCCTCCAGCCTCTGTGTTGTTGCGCAAGGCAGCAGGTATCAAGAAAGGCAGTGGTCGACCTAACACTGAAAAAGTGGGCAAGGTCACTCGCGCACAATTGGAAGATATTGCGAACCAGAAAATGCCTGATCTGACAGCGGCCGATATGGACGCAGCGGTGCGCACCCTTGCCGGTAGTGCACGCAGCGCTGGACTGGAAGTTGAGGGGGTAGAATAAGATGGCCAAACTATCCAGGAAAAGAAAGGCAATGGCGGAAAAGCTGGAAGCTGGTAAGGCTTACGCGCTTGAAGATGCTGTTTCCCTGATTACCGAATTCGCTTCACCGAAATTCAAAGAGTCTATCGATGTCTCAATCAATCTCGGTGTAGATCCTCGTAAATCTGACCAGGTTGTACGTGGCTCCACTATTCTTCCTGCCGGTACTGGTAAGGAAGTGCGCGTCGCGGTTTTTGCCCAGGGCGCAAACGCCGACAAGGCTAAAGAAGCCGGCGCGGACATAGTGGGATTCGAAGACCTTGCCGAATCCATTAAGGGCGGCAATATGGACTTCGATGTTGTTATCGCAACACCCGATGCCATGCGCGTAGTGGGTCAACTGGGTCAGGTGCTTGGTCCCCGTGGACTGATGCCTAATCCCAAGGTTGGAACTGTGACTCCCGATGTTGAGACTGCAGTGAAAAATGCCAAAGCTGGTCAGGTGCGCTATCGCACAGACAAGAACGGCATCGTTCATGGCGGTATCGGCAAAGTAGGATTCGACGAGCCTGCTATCCGCTCAAACCTGGAAGCATTATTAGCTGATCTTAAAAAATCCAAGCCTTCTTCGGCGAAGGGCGTCTACTTCAAGAAAGTAGTCCTGTCTTCAACGATGGGTCCTGGTGTTTTGATCGATCAGTCTTCACTGACTATATAGAACATAGGATAAAAGGGGGCAGAGTAAAATTTCTCTGACTCCTTTTGTCCAACAGACTTTGGTTGGTTTCGTTAACCTTCGATGGTTAGCCGAGATCATCAAAGACCGTAGGTGAATTCAATTCTAGCTGTATGAATTCTTAATGTCCTACGCAGATGGTGAAACCGATCCGGAACCCTCCGGTTCTTATCACCGAACAAAGCGACAGCCTCGGCTGTCACAAACCGGCTCTTTGAGCCATTGGAAAGGAGTTAAGTAGTGGCTATACGACTTGAAGACAAGCAACAAATAGTCTCGGAAGTCAATCAGGCTGCTAGTAGTGCTTTGTCTGCAGTACTCGCGGATTACCGCGGTGTCACTGTAGAGGACATGACTGCTCTTCGTAAGAATGCTCGTGAGAACAAAGTTTATCTGCGCGTAGTTCGCAATACGCTGTTAAAGCGTGCGGTTGCAGACACAGAGTTCGAATGCATTCAGGAAGCGTTGGTTGGTCCAACGATTCTCGCACTTTCTCAGGAAGATCCCGGTGCCGCCGCGCGCGTGCTCAAGGATTTCGCCAAGGAAAATGACGATTTCGAAATCAAGGCACTGTCCGTGGGTGGTCAACTCATGGAAGCGAATCAGATCGATGTATTGGCGAAACTGCCAACACTTGATCAGGCCCGCTCCATGTTGATGAGTGTCATGTTGGCACCGGTGACCAAGCTGGCCAGAACCATGAACGAAGTACCGTCGAGTGTGACGCGTGCAGTCGCAGCGGTTCGTGACCAGAAGCAGGACGCAGCCTAAATTCCTTAGATTTTTCGATTTGTAACTATTATCAGGAGATAAGAATCATGTCTCTATCACGAGAAGAAGTACTAGACGCAATCGCGGATATGTCAGTCATGGACGTAGTCCAGCTGGTAGAAGCGATGGAAGAGAAGTTCGGCGTTTCTGCGGCAGCGGCCGTAGCGGCAGCTCCAGTTGCTGCTGCCGGTGGCGAAGCAGCGGCGGCTGAAGAGAAGGACGAGTTCGACATCGTTCTTGCAGCAGCTGGCGACAAGAAAGTAAACGTCATTAAAGCAGTTCGTACTATTACAGGTCTCGGCCTGAAAGAAGCGAAAGAAATGGTTGATGGCGCACCTTCCACTCTTAAGGA
>JAKSCP010000276.1 GCA_022360535.1 Pseudomonadales bacterium
TTCCAGTCTAACCGACAAGGTATTGTACTGTGAGCAGCTTCTTCGCTGTAGACTTAAGTTGTTGAAATCTAGCTAAGACAGCTTGTTTAGTCAATTTCTGCAGTCTGTTTCTGTTTCTGTTTCTTCTAAGGCACCGCTGCCTTCTCAAATGATTCACTTTGAGTCCTCTTCAAATTGATCACTTGAATGAATCTCATCAACCCTCGCTCCTCAAAGAGTATGTTCTGATTTGGCCTTTGAATGTGATAGAGTTTCTCAACTGGTTGAAGAAGATATAGCCATTTCTTGCAAGTCACTTGCCTTATTTTCCAAACAGGCGATGACTGCATATGCCCAGCTATCTTCGCTCCAGTGTGTGGTGAGGATGGGAAGACATACGGCAACTTCTGCCATGCAGCATGTGCCCAGGTCGCCATAAAGAGCAATGGCGAATGCCCCAGTGAGCCAGAGCCCTGGAAAGGTCATGCGACCCCGTTGGTTGTATGCTTCGGTGGTGTAGTCCATATACTCGGGTTCAAGCCCGGTAACACGGAGAGTTAGCAGTGCACAGACCAGCAGGGCTCCAAGCCCCAGCAGACCCAGTCTTAGATTGCGCATGATTTCTCTCCTCCGCTGATTGTTATTGAGTTATAGAATGGAGTTAAGATACAACGACATTGGACCAAACCCATGTTCAGAATAATACTCCAAAATACTGCTGCGGTTTTGATCAGCCTGTTCGTCGCAATTCTACTGTTGGCGGGAATCGAGTGGGTGGGCGCAATACTGCATCCATTCCCCGCAGACTTTGCTGGCACGCGCGAAGAGGTTATGGAACAGGTCGCTAACTATCCAGCCTGGATTCTGGCGCTGCTGGGTGGCGCTGGCTGGGGCTTCACGATGTTCACTGCAACATGGATCGCAACCAGATGCAGCGCAAAGAGACATCCAGTTTATGGCGTGGGCATTGGCGTGGTGCTGCTGAGCGCAGCAGTATTCAATATGGCTATGCTGCCTTATCCATTGTGGTATTGGATTCTTGAGCTACTGGTGTTGCCAACAGGGATTTACCTGGGCACACTAATTGGAGCCAATAAAACTGATAGCTCCATTCTCTAGCCAGGCTGTCTAGCTGCTTTTAGCCGAAGGCACTCATCCCAAATGGCTGTGGGTAAAATTACCGTATTTTTGCTCTAACCATGCACTCTAAACACGCTGTGCTTTAAGAGATTTAAAAAACGGCGCCACTGGCGGTAGTTGGTCTCTCAGTTTTCGAACTCGCCAGAACAAATACACACCAATAATGCCATCGAAGATCAGACAGGCTACTGGCAAGTCTTGCAGCACGAGCGGCAAATCTCGAGGTACAAAATCCCAAAATATATGGGCGATCCACACGAATGGCAGAATCGTTGGCACGAACAGGCCACCAATGATAGCGAGACTAACGATCAACAGGCTTGCCAGGTATTCGATGACTACACCTGAAGATAAGTACGTTATTGATAGCCAGATGGTAAACAGCGACCAACCCAGCAACTCTTCTTTGGGTTTTAGCATCATCAACCCAAGTATTGGCAGCAATACCATGAAAGGTGCGCCAATAATGAGAGCCGACTGCTCGATTCCCAGATTGACCAGGAATGTTGAAATCAGCACCAGGAATACAATCCAAATACCTACAAGGATCCTGCGAATTGTCGCGCTCATTGAGTTTCCCCCCGGAATTACTATTGAGACTTACAACCTGCCAGTTGCCGAAATATAGCAACAATCCTTATTGGCAAAAATGACAATAAGCGGCTATATTCTGCCAATGGCAAAATCTGAACGAGTCATCTTTCTTACTTTCCCCGATGCCGAACTGCTTGATCTGGCCGGTCCGGTTTCTGTGTTCAGTTTAGCCAGCGACATAGAAAGCAACGCCAACTATGAATGCATCGTTGCTTCCGCAGATGGAGGGCTGGTCAACCATAGCGCAGGCATATCTCTGGATTCCTGCGATCTTGCAAGCCTAAACCTCAGGAAATCGGATTCGGTCTTCGCCGTTGGTGGGCGCATGGAAGCCATTAACAGCGCTGCTGAAAGTAAAGTGTTTTTGGATTTCTTAAGAAAGGCAGCTTCAAAGGCTAAGCGAATTGGTTCGATTTGCTCTGGTACGTTTTTGTTAGGAGAGGCGGGGCTGCTCCGATCGAAACAGGTAGTCACCCATTGGTTGGGCACAGACGAGTTGGGCTCGCGATTCGAGGGCTCTATAGTCAACCCTGATGCGCTTTATGTTAACGATGGCAAGCTTTGGACTTCGGCGGGCGTCACCTCCGGAATCGACATGGCTCTGGCAATAGTCGAGTTGGATCACGGACCGGTATTGCGGTCGAGAATTGCCAAATTACTGGTTGTTTACTCTCACCGGCCAGGCAATCAAGCACAGTTCAGTGAGCTATTGGTTGCTCAAACACGAATAGACCAGGACTTCAAAGGCCTGGTGAAATGGATACTGAAAAACTTAAGCAAGCCGCCCAGTGCTGAACAAATGGCCGAGTTCGTTGGCATGAGCACACGGTCTTTCTACCGGAAGTTCACAGATTTGATGGGTGTCACTCCTGGCAAGTTTGTGGAGAAAATCCGGCTTGATCGTGCTCGACAGTTACTCGCTTCGGGAAAACCCAGCAAATCTGTTGCTGCTGAGGTTGGGTTTAAATCTGACTCGGCCTTTCGTAAGGCGTTCAAATTTGTCTATGGCGTGACCCCCGGCCAATATGCTGCCATGCAATAGTTGGAAAATATCAAAAACAACAAGGGTCAGAGTCAATCGATAATGCAGTGGGTGCTCCCTTCCTGCTGATAAACGTGTTTACTTGACTAGCAGGGACTTCAACTTGTCGTTGTAGTGTACAACCCCATCGGTGGCATAGCTTTCGTGGTTGGTCTCGATACTGCGAAGATCGTAGAGGTAATTTACCATGACGCTGAGTGATTGCTGTTTCCCCTTTTCACTACAATCAGCCCTGGGGTGAAGTTGGTGGAGTGAGGCGCCGTTACCCAGATGAAAGCGAGCCACAGGATCCAAAGGGTGCCTGCCTTTCTTGGCTTGTACCAGATAGTTGAAAACAAGCTTTCTCAATTTCTCTTCGTCTTCGGCATCATCTCCTGCTGATGACAATGATCTCACTTCCTGTTTGAGCTGCTGCAGTTCAGGATCGGAATCACTCTGTTCGTTCTCGTTCTGATCCAGCCAGCGCCGGAATCCTGGAACAGGAGACAGGGTGACAAAGGTCTTTATCGATGGAAATTCACTTTGTAATTCCTATACAACCTGTTTTATCAGGAAATTTCCGAAGGAGATATTTTTCAACCCTGGTTGGCAGTTACTGATGCTGTAAAAAACGGCGGTGTCGTAAACGGTATCGTCAGTTACATCGCTGCCATCGGACTCCAGAATTGGTGCAATAGCAGCCGGCAGTTCGTTTAGCAGAGCGACTTCAACGAAAATAAGCGGCTCATCCACCAAAGCCGGATGAAAGTAGGCAAAGCAGCGCCGGTTAGACGGATCTATACGACTGCGCAAGTCATCCCAGTCTTTAATGGCGTGCACAGCCTCATAACGTATGATCCTTTCCAGTATGGCTGCCGATGTCGACCAATCGATAGTCTGTAGCTGCAGAAACCCCCGACCAAACCAGGAAGTGAACATGCGCACAAAGTCATCATCCACTGACTTCAACTCCGGATTGGTTTTGAGGAAACCCAACAGATCAGTGCGCATGGAAACCAAATCGTGAGTTGCGCCGGGGGTCTGGTTTAAGCGGCGCAACAATTCCTGACGCAAAGGTTCGGTAGTTAAGGAAAGTTTGTTTAGTGTTTGGCTGCTGGGGTTCTTTGAGTAGGCGTCAAACGCGAGTTTGACCAGTGCTTGATCGGCATTGAAGTTTTCTTCCAAATTTTGGAAGAATTCCAGTTTTTCTTCGACTGTGAGCCTGGCGTATTGATCCAGGACCTGGCGCGCGGTAACAATTCCGGAAACTTCCCCTACTGTTCCCATCAGCTTGTCGAGAAGTTCATCAATCGATGCTTGCTCGCTACCGGAAAAGAAGGATCGCTGCCCTGAGACCAGCGCGCTGAGAAAATCCTGAAATCTGCCTAGAGCCATTATTTACCAGAAATTACGTACCAGAAATTACGGTTTGAGTGACTTACAAAAAAGCCCGCTTCTGAAGCAGAGAGCGGGCTTCATTATCGCTTATCACCAGCTTTACTCAACACGTCTGACGTTGATTGCCTGTCCCGTTTCCAGTATCCGCATTCTGAAGATGCCCATCCAGTTTTTAGTGATCTCCACCTCCGGATCGATCGCCGAGTAACTGTAGGTCCTGGCACTGCGTGTCTCCCAGACCTGCCCGTTCTTGAGGCGGAAAACTGTCGGTCCATTCCAGCCATTGAATTGTCCATCAATGCTGCTGCGAATCGCCTCGTTGTCAGCTTCGATCACGGCGGGACTGTTTTCCAGCATGGCCTCGGCATCCTGGACTGTGTAGCGAACCAACCAGCGATTGATAGCTTCTATTTCCTGCTCAGTGAGGCGCCCTATTCCTGACGCTGCGAATTCTTCTTCTGTCATTAGTGTGCGTATGTCTGGATTTTCCGCAGCGAGACTTAGATGAGTAGCGACTATCGCTATCAAAATGAGGCAGTATCGAAACATAGTGTCGAACCCAGATATTAACTACACGAAATCAGGTCTAGTTGGCATTGGGATTCCAGGGATCGCCTACTCCTGCCAATTCACAGAAATCACCCGTATCCAGGAAGTGAGTATGCAGACACTCAAGAGAGGAACCCAACTCCAGCAGTAACTTCTCTGTTTCCGGATAGGCGACACGAGTAAAGAAACCCGATCGACCACCTCGTGCCATATCAGCGGTTGACTGACCCAGGCGAGTGATCACTGTGACATCACCACCTTGTGAAACGAGATAGCGAATCAAATCGTTATCGCCTCGGGCAGCAGCATAGTGCATCGGAGTAAAACCCCAGGAATCCAGGGTGTTTACATCGATACCATGCTCTTCCACCAGATACTTAACTGCAGGAATGAAGTTCCCTGGAACATTCCTGATGCTGAACGATCCGAGACCGGTGAAACCACCTCCGGCAGCCGCGTGAATCGGATAAGCATTAAACGCATCAGTGGGGATGTAAGGCAAACCAGAGTCTTCCTGTTGTCTGCCATCCTGCTGTCGTCGTTCCCGCATCTCCGGCGCGGGCCAGGAAGTTGGAATGTTTGGATCAGCACCGTACTCAGTGAGCAGCTTCATCACCTCAATGTCTTGCGCATAGGCCGCACGCCAAAAGGGTGTAGCACCTTTCAAATCTGTACCAATTTTAGTCAGGCCATATTCGAAGTACCAAAGATGCGTATTGAGGCGCGCATTGGGATCGGCACCTGCTTCTAACAGTGCATTTACCACTTCCATGTATTCTGTTTGCTGCAGATCCTGCGCTCTGGGTTGCGGGTAATTGGACTTTGGCGCCCATTGCGTTTGCAGCGTTGCGAACAACGGACCTGCACCATCGGTAGTCGCCACAAGATTAGGGTCGGCACCATTTTCAATGAGCAACATCGCTACATCGAATTGCCCATTAAGAGTGGCAATCAGTAGCGGACTGGTTTTGTCGCCACCACTCACCTGATTGACATCTGCTCCACCTTCCAGAAGCGCCTGGGCTGACTCCGTATGACCTTCTCTGGCAGCATGTAACAAGGCTGTCATGCCACCTGTCGCACCAACCAGGGTTTCGCGATAAGGTGGCCTTGGGAGATCGGGTCCTCCAGGATAATCTGGACGCAGATTGATCAAATCGTCGGTATTGAAGTTTTGATAGGCTTCTCCTGACTGCAAGAATTCTCTTTGCGCCTGAATAGCTGCCTGCACAGCATCCACGCCGCTGGCATCCATTGCAGTGTCGTTACCAACATAGTCCGAGAGTTGGTCGCGCAGAAACTGACTCGCCTGCCGATCAGCAAACACTTCCTTTAAAACTTCTACTACGGTGGTAGACAAAGAAGGATCTGCGCCAGCCTCCAGCAGCAAATTAATCGAAGCAACACGATTCTCGGCAGCGGCGAACATCAATGGAGTCTGCTCGGCAGAACCTTCTCTGGCATTTGGATCTGCACCGTGCTCAAGAAGTGCCTTTACCGAGTCCGCACCTCCCACAGTCTGAGCTGCCAGATGCAATGCCGTCACGAGACTATTGGTTGTTTTCGCGTTGACGTCGGCGCCTGCCGCTAACAGTGTTTCAACTATTTCACTGCTGCCCTGGCCGCTTGCAATGTGCAGAGGAGTGTAACTGCCAATTCTAGTGGTTGGGTCTGCTTCAGCGCCCGCATCGAGTAGTGCTTTTAGTATGTCAGCCTGTCCTAGTTGGGCGGCCCAGTGCACTGCAGTCATACCATCGCCGGTGGCCAGATCCAGATCAGCTCCCTCAGCGATCAGGCTGGCCACTGCATCTGCATCCCCTGCCCGCGTGGCCTCAATTAAGTCAGCGGCATAACTTGTGGTGATACCAAGCAGTGAGATCGACAATCCGAATAAAATAATCCGAAGTCGCGACAGTACGCTCATCAGGCAGCACCTCTAACACCGGTCAGATCCAAAGCACCGTTGCTGTCACCGAAGCTATCCAATTCGTGTCCCAGTCCCTGCATAAGAGTGACAAACGCGTTGGCCATTGGCGTGCCGACTTCGGCCGCCACATGCATATTGCCTGCTAAAGCACCGTTTGCATGACCCATTAACAGCAACGGACAGCGGATGTGGTTATGCAGGTTGGGATCTCCCATCGGTGAGCCATAAACGATTGCAGTTTTCTCCAACAAAGGCGCATCACCATCAATAGTCGTCTTCAGTTTCTCCAGGAAGTAAGCCAACGCACCTGTGCGATAGGTGTTGATGCGGTGAAAGTCCATGATGTCATCAGGCACATTGCCGTGATGAGAAGCACCATGAATCGACTTGTTGGTACCGCTCTGTGGAAATGTTCTATTGGATTGATCGAATCCTGTCTTAAACGTAATCGCCCTGGTCATGTCAGATTGCAAAGCCAATACCTGCAAATCGAACATGAGCTGCATATGTTCTTCCCAGGTTCCTGGAATACCCGATGGTGCCTCCGGCATTTCTCTGCCTTCACCGTCACCGCTGCTGGCAGTACGTGCTTCCATTAACTGAATACGGCGTTCCACCTCGCGGATATGTTGCAGATATTCATCCAGCGCGACGCGATCAGCAGGACCAAGTGTTTTACTCAATCTGTCCACTTCGGTCATCATCCAGTCGAGCATACTTTTATCTGTTCTTCTTCTCTCGATTCTGTCTTGCTCGGAATCACCTGCGCCAAAGAGTCGTTCGAAAACTGCACGAGGTTCTCTGATTGCAGGCAGCGGTTGATTCGGGGTGGCCCAGGCTAAAGAGGTCGTGTACGCGCAATGGTAGTTGTAAGCACAGCCTCCACCGCGATCGATTTCTTCGATGCACAGCTCCAGTGAAGGTAGCACTGTGTCCTGACCAAACCGTTGCGCATGTAATTGGTCTATCGAAGTGCCAATATGAATATCAGAGCCTTGCGTTTGTTTCGGATGGGCTTGTGTCAGAAAGACTGCAGTGGAGCGGTCGTGGTCGCCACCGATCTGATCAGCGTTAAAAGGATCGGCCATGTGACAATCGGTTGAACTCACTACAGTGAGGTATTCCCGGTAGGCTTCCAATGGTTTGAGTTGACTATCGTTGCCAATAGTAAAATCTCTGCCAGCTTCTTTTGGCGCAAACAGGTTTCTGGCATGACCCCAATCACTACCGCCGGCACAGCCCATGGATTCCTCTATGCACACTAATCGGGTTGGCGTGGATTCAGAGCTGGCAGCAAATAGTCGTCCTGCTGGCACCATGGCACTCAGAAAAGGCAGGGCGACACCTGCCCCCATGCGACCGATAAATGCTCTACGTGAAAGATGTTTTCCGGTAATGAATTTCATCCCTCTTTACTCCTTATATGCCTTCGTTTGTTGCAGCAACCAAGTCAGCTTCTAAAACAGGAACCTGCATCTTCTGAAAGGGGTCACTGCGCACGACACCCAAGATGAAGGAGGACATCCGATAATCACTTGCCTCTGCTTCTTTAACAATTTTTCTAACAGTTGGTTGATCGTAATACTCAATTCGTCTGCCCATGGCGTAAGCCAATAGATTGGCAGTAAAACTTCGCACAATGGGAATTGGCCGTTTAGCTAATACTTCGTTCAGATCCAGGGGCGTATTAATGTCCGTGCCATCGTAATAGGTGCCCGAAGTATCCAATTCCCTGCCGTCCTCGCGGATGCGCCAGGCTCCGGTGACATCGAAGTTGTCCAGGGCCAGGCCGATCGGATCCATAAATTGATGGCAGGCATTACAAACCGCATTCTCTCGATGAATCTCGAGCCGCTCGCGGGTAGTCAGTACGCGCCCGGGCTCAACACCGCCGGTTGCTTCCAATGCCGGAACATCGGGTGGGGGTGGTGGTGGCGGCGCACCCATGATGACTTCCATCACCCACTTGCCACGCAGCACGGGAGAGGTCCGGTTGGACATTGAGGTGAGCATGAGAACACTGCCCTGTCCCAACAGACCGCGACGGTTTTCATCTGCATAAGGTACACGCTGAAATTCGTTACCGATGATGCCTTCGATGCCGTAATGCTCAGCCAGCCTCTCGTTCACAAACGTGTAATCGGCAGACACAATCTCCATCAGGCTCCTGTCTTCTCGCACAAGGTTTTCGAAAAACAATTGAGTTTCCCGAATCATGTCGTCTTTGAGCTGACCCGTGAAATCAGGATACAGGTAAGGTTCGGGATCGTTCTTGCCCGCTTCCTGTAAGCGTAACCATTGGGAAGCGAAACTTGTTGCCAGGTTGCTGGAACGCGGGTCGGCCAGCATGCGTTCAACCTGGGCCTCCAGGGTTTCGGGATTCGTCAGAGCTCCCTGGCTAGCCAGCTCTCTAAGCTCTTCATCAGGACCGGTTCCCCATAGAAAGAATGATAGGCGTGACGCCAGGTCGATATCGTTTAACTGATATTGTTGCCCTGGCAGCAAGTCGCCGGGCTGGTCTTCCAGCCTGAACAAAAAGGAAGGACTGGCGAGAATGCTTTGCAACGCTGTGCGGATGCCAATCTCGAAACCAGAGTTCTCTGCATAACGCTCATAGAAAGCAATGGGCCCTGCCAAATCCTGTTCATTGATGGGGCGCCGGTAAGCCTGTGTAGCAATGTCGGTAATGATCTGTCGTGCGCAATCAAGTTCTTCATCGGCAGAGCCGGGATAGCAGGAAAATATTTTATTTCTGCTGCGAGTTTCTGAAACCGGACCCGCTGAGACTGGGCCCGTAATCATCAGGTCCGCCAAATGGGGCAAAGCCGTGATGCCATAGTTAGCCCACTGCTGCGCATCCTCACCACCAACGAATGACCACTTGAATGGGCTGAGTCGATCTTCGTAAGGCCCCTCGATGCGCTTAACGAAAGCCGCAGCAATTTGATGCTGCCCTGCCGTGACATAAACCGGTTTGGTTTGAATGGGAATGGTTTGGTCACCATTGTGAGCAAGGGCTAATTGCGCAACGCCAATGCCATCGATAGAAATATCCATATCGTGACCAGGAAGCCCGCGACCAAAGAGCGTCTCGATAGATATGACATATTCGCCATCGGTTGGGAAATCATGGGTAACCACCATGCCTCCTCGGGTACCAAACGGAGTGCCTTCTAAATGATCCCAGGCGTGTTGAGAGACATGAATAGGATTCGTGTACTTCGACGAAATCGACAAAGCATCTGGATTACCCAGCGCAATGCGGGTGACCTCTGCCGCTGCTCTCAAATACGACTCGAGAAGTGTCGTGGAAAGACCTTGAGCGGCAGACAGATTATTGAAGTTGCCAAGGAAAGTGTCTTCTGGCAGCCAGCGACTGGCATCGATTTCCAAATCGAACAGTTGCTGCACACTGTTTTCATACTCGGCTCTGGTGAGTCGCTGAAATCTTCTTACACCGGGATTAGGATTCTCAGTCGCGTGTTGATCAATTCTTGTTTCTATCTCTTCTACCAAAGAAAGCAGGGTCTCCTGACTGGGCCTGGGCATACCTGGCGGTGGCATCATGCCAGCACGCAGTTTTCGAATCATTCTTTCAGCTGTCTCAGGATGATCGGGTGCGTTCTCCACTTCAAATCCGGCCAGCGAAAGATTACCGGTTCTTAAAGCATCGTTATGGCAAACCTGACAGTAAGTCTGCACGACTTCAGTCAAGCCAGCTGCATCAGCGACATGGTTATCGGGGGAACTTGAAGCGGCAGCGGCAGTTTCTGTGGAATCGACTGATGCCACTTCCTGCTCAGTGGAGGAGTCGCATCCAACCAGTACCAAGGCGAGTGCTAGTACCAGGACAGCGGTAGCAGATTTGTTCATCTAGAGCCCCTGTTTTAGGTTCTTTTCGAGCTTCTTTAGCGCTTATCTACAGTGTTGGAAGACTAGCAAAAAAGGTCCCTGCTTTCTAAGGATTTGCGACGTTTACAGGGTGTTGGGGAACAGGGTGGGAAATACCGAACACAATAATGTGAACACCTTTCACACTCCTGACCAGGACTTGAAGAGAGATCTCAGGGGCCGGGAGTTTCCAGCGATCAGGTATGCTAAGGTTTGGTGGCCACAACTTTGCGTAGGACGCATAACAACAATAATTATCTCCAGGGAGAATCTTATGACCTCAATACGGATCAGACTGGGTTTGGTTTTTGCTGCAACCCTGGTCATTTCTGGCTGCATTGTTGAAAGCGATCGCTCTTCCAGTCGCTTCGAAGTTGGCAAGGGCGGGGATGATCGCAATGGTCCTTATGATGTCATTCCAGGTTGGTGGAAGCCCGCACCCGATCACGATGCTATCTGGACCTGGGGGCAGGCTGCCGGTGTTTGGCCAGACACTCCCGATAGAATCTTCGTGGTGATGTGGGGTGATCAGCGCAGACTGTCGTTGCCCGATGGAGAAAATGAAAGGCAACGGAATTTCCTGATCGTCGTTGATCGCGATGGCAACATCATCGAGAACTGGTCGCAATGGGACTCACTCTTCAATCGCCCGCATCAAATCTACATCAATCCCTATGACCCCGAACGAGCCATATGGGTGGACGAACGTGGCGGCAACGGTGTCCATGAAGCTATTCTGAAGTTCAGTAATGACGGCAGCGAGTTATTGCTGCAGATGGAAGACCCTAATCCCGTTTACGGTGAAGGAGGGCCTAACCCTCGCGAAAACCCTTCTCCAGGACCATTGGATTTCGGACAAAATTCTGTGCTGGCTTTCTTCCCCAATGGCGATTTCCTTTTGGGCGATGGCTATCAAAATGGTCGCATCGTTCGCTACAGCGCAGAAGGCGAATTCATTTCCGAGTTCGGTTCGGTGGGCAGTGGACCGGGTCAATTCGATTTGATTCATGGGGTAGCCATCGACAAAGAAAACAGAATCTATGTGTCGGATCGCAGGAATCACAGGATTCAGATTTTTACCGAAGAGGGAACCTTGTTAGATGAATGGCCGGACATCTGGGACCCAGTGGCCATTATGATCGATGTGAACGACTACGTGTGGATACTGGATGCAACGCTGAACCGCATTCTCAAATACAATTTGAACGGACAGTTGCTGGATTATTTCGGCACCTATGGTGAAGCTTCTTCACTGGGTCGCCCCGGTTTCACTTGCTCCAACCCTATTGCCATTGCCAGAGCGGGACTGAGTCCGGATCACACAGGTGCCTGTGGTGGCTTCTCACTTCCCCATCAAATGAGTGTAGATTCCGAAGGCAATCTTTACGTGGCGCAATTCGGCGGACCATGGATTGACAAGTATGTGCCGAAACCCGATGCAGATCCTTCGCGGTTAATCGGTCAGCCCCTGGGACATTGAGATCGAAGCGACTTGAGCCGTTCGGTTCCGACATTTCCAAATTGATTGCCAATGGATTTCGATAGCGGCCCATTTAAATCCGGTCCAGCCTCTCTCCCACATAGTCGATAGCCGTCACTTCGCCCTGATCATCGACATCGAATCTCAGTACCGTTCCACTGAGAGGGGCCAACTCAACTCTCACTGAGTCCGGCTCCATATAGGGTGTTCCGATGGCATGCATTACACCCATTTCAACAAAGAGCTCGTTGTCTTGAAGAGAAACAGTAATAGAGCCTAGCCGGGGACTAACGTAGGTGCCAACGTAGGCGGATCTTGGTTGGCTCAACTGCCAGGTTCGCCCGGCCCTGCTCCTCCTCCCTTCATCGACTGCTGTCAATAAGCGATCATGTCTTTCCACCAGAGCGTCCTTCGCTGCTGAAACAGATTCGGGTTCGGCTAGCCTTCCCGTTGCGAGGTCATAGATAGAATTGGCAATCGAGTCTGCCAGATAAGATCCAATGAGCGAATCATTAACAAACACTGCTACCCCAACATTCCGCTCTGGCAAGTAAGATACATGGGCGCGAAAGCCTGAAAACGATCCGAAATGATGGATCATCAAATCTTCTTTGTAAGAACTGATGTACCAACCCAATCCGTAGTCTTCACGAAGATAATCTCCGAATTGCCGATCAACTGAGGCCAGACGATCGCGGGTTTCTTCAATTATTTCAGGCGCAACAATCTGCCTTCCATCCACAACACCATCGTTTACAAACAGCTCAAGCCAACGCTTTGCATCGTTCGGGCTCATCACCATACCGCCCGCTGATTGCATCGTGGAATCGACTTTCTCCAGATAAAGCCTCTCCATCAACTGTTCACCAGTCACTAGTCCATGCGGTTTTGCTATTTGCCAGCCAAGGGTTTCAGCTTCAGACATACGGGCTGTTGTGCGGGTCATGCCCAGTGGCTCAATGACTTCCTGCTTAACCAGGTCTTGCCAGAGGATTCCCAGTTTTCGGTCGGTAAGCACAGTCAAGATGTTGTAACCGGTATTGGTGTATTGAAACGAACCATAAGGGGCGTCTTCGTTTGAACTGCTTTCTGACAATAAATTCCACAGGAGTTCGGGTGTGTGTACTCCAGTAAATGCACTACGGTAACTTATTGGCGTGTTTTCAATTCCGGACGTGTGTGACAACAAATCTCTTAAAACAA